>JBPCXC010000049.1:0-7030 GCA_051008875.1 bacterium | reverse complement strand
GTGCTCGGTCACAGCCTGGGCGGCAAGACCGCGATGATGTTGGCGCAGGGGTTCGGCGGCGGCGCGCGCGCGGCGGTGCGGAAGTTGATCGTGGTGGACATCGCGCCGATCGCGTATCCGGCGGCGCGGCACTTGCGTTTGATCGACGCAATGCGCGCGGTCGATCTCGCCGCCATCGCCGACCGCGCGCAACTTCATCGCGCGTTGGCGGCGCGGATTCCGGATGCGCCGACGCGCGACTTCCTCGCGCAGAACCTGCGCAAGACGCCCAACGGCTATCGCTGGCAACTCAACCTGACGGCGATCCGGCGCAACCTGACGGCGCTGTCCGACTACGACAACGCGCGCGCGAGTGAAACCGAAACGCTGTTCATCGCCGGCGCGAACTCGAACTACATCGCGTTCGAACCGGCGACGGCGACGCGCGATGCGCGGCCGCATCGACGCGATGATTTGTTCGGGCGGTTTCCGAATGCGCGGATTGAGGTGGTTGCGGGGGCTGGGCATTGGGTGCATGCCGAGCGGCCGGGGGAGTTGGTGGAGTTATGTGAGGGTTTTTTGGGGGAGTGAACGCGCCCTGCGGGCGCGCTACGCCAACGAAAACCGCTCGGCGCGGTTTTTCCCGCTCTTTTCTTTTGCCGTCATTCCCGCAGTCTTTTCGCTTTTCAACACACCCCGCGCTCCCTTTGCCGTGATCAAAAGCAAGCAAGCCGAAAACTTGCTTGCTTTCGGTGTAAGCGGAAAATCGCACATCCGGGCGGATTAAATCAACCCAAGCGCAACGCTCATCAGCCTGCCCATCATGATGCTCATCAAAGTGAACATCGCCGCCATCATCAAGCCCAGCCGGATCGTCAAGGTGTTCTTCAACTCCGCGAGACCAGCCGCGAGGTCGATCTTGGTCACCAGGTCGGTTTGGCTTTCAACAATTTCATGCACAATCGCCTCCGCTTGTGGTTCGGCGACGCCAGAGTCTCGCAACCTGCGAGTTGCGGCAAGGGTATTGAAGTTGGGTGTAATCATCCTGATTCCCATATTTGAGTTTTAAGGAGCGACCAGGCTAAGCCGCCCAGAATAGAATGTGAATCATCCGGGCGGATTAAACCAGCCCAAGCAACGCGCTCATCCCCGCCAATATCAGCCCCGCCGTCGCCGCCATCATCGCGCCGAGGCGGATGGTGATTGATTGCTTCAACTCGGCGAGATCGGTCTTGGTTGTTAGATCGGTTTGGCTTTCGACAATTTCATGCACAATCGCCTCCGCTTGTGGTTCGGCGACGCCGGAATCGCGCAACT
The DNA here is from genome assembly GCA_051008875.1 of bacterium. GTDB lineage: Bacteria > Pseudomonadota > Gammaproteobacteria > Arenicellales > Poriferihabitantaceae > JAHRAW01. The sequence continues at coordinate 5,734 of JBPCXC010000049.1, read as the reverse complement.
TCTGGGTTGCGGTAAGGGTGTTGAAGTTGGGCGTAATCATCTATGATTTCCTCTGTTGCTAGTTGAACGAGCGTTTAGGGTAAGTCGCTCGGAATTGAATGTCAAGCGCCAACTTGGGCGGTTTTCGCGAGCGTAACGAGCCCGAAGGGCGCGTATCAGGATGATACGCGCAATGACGGCGAGGGGGAGATGATCACCAACCACCCCCTCACACAGCGAAATTCGGTATCATCGCGCCGGGTTCGTCCGCCCTATTCCGTTGGCGGTTTCGATTCCATATCACCATCACCAACATCCCATACACCAACCACCCGGAGTACACTCTCGATGAAACTCGACACCAAATGCGTGCGCGCCGCGCAGTCGCCCGACCCGGTGACTGGCGCGATTCTTCCGCCGATTTATCAGACCGCGACCTATGTCCTGCCCGAGGTCGGGCGGGATTTGGGGTTCGACTATACGCGCTCGTCGAATCCGACGCGGCAGGTGTTGGAGGAGAACTTGGCAGCGTTGGAGAGCGGGCGGCACGGGGTTTGCTATGCCAGCGGGATGTCGGCGGTGGATGCGGTGATGAAGTTGCTGAAGGCCGGCGATCATGTGGTTTCGTCGGACGATGTCTATGGCGGCGTGTCGCGGCATTTCAACCAAGTTCTAACGACTTACGGGCTGGAGTTCACCTATGTTGACAGCACCGATCCGAGCAATGTCGCCAACGCGATTCGGCCGCAGACGAAGTTGATTTGGCTGGAGACGCCGTCGAATCCGCTGATCAAGATCACCGACATCGCCGCGGTCGCCAAGATCGGCAACGACGCCGGCATTCCGGTCGGGGTCGACTCGACCTTCGCCACGCCGATCTTCCTGCGTCCGCTGGAGTTGGGCGCGGACATCGTGATGCATTCCACCACCAAATACTTGAGCGGGCACAATCAACTCATCGGCGGCGCGGTGGCGGTCAACGACGAGGCGATCTACGACCGGCTGAAGTTCATCCAAAAGACCATCGGCGCGATCAACAGCCCGTTCGACGCGTGGCTGACGCTGATCGGCATCAAGACGCTGCATCTGCGAATGGCGCGCCACGACTCGAGCGGACTGCGCATCGCCCGTTTCTTAGAGCAGCACCCGAAGATCGCGCGGGTCAGTTATCCCGGACTCGAATCGCATCCGCAACACGCCATCGCCAAACGCGAAATGAGCGGCTACGGCGGCATGCTGTCGTTCGAGTTGAAGGGCGGAATCCCGTCCGGCAAGGCGCTGATGAATAGTTTGAAACTCTGCCAACTGGCGGAAAGCCTCGGCTCGACCGAGACGATGATTACCCATCCGGCGACGATGACGCATGTGGATGTGCCGGCGGACGAACGCAATGCGCGCGGGCTGACCGACGGACTGGTGCGGCTGTCGGTGGGACTGGAAGACCCGCACGACATCGAGCACGATCTCGTGCAAGGCTTGGAGAGGGCGTGATCGCGCGCGGCGGTATGAACAAACCGCATGACTCCCGCCGGCACCAAAAGCCAGCAGCCCTTCGGCTCGCCTCACTCGCTCGCGCGAGCGTGGATTCCCGCCTACAGACTGCGGCAATGACGGCGGCGGCGGGGAGCGTTCATTCCATAGGCGTAGCGCGCCCGCGGGGCGCGCTCACTTTTTGCCGTCATTCCGGCTTGGGCGCCGGAAAAAAACGCCGGGAGCGTTTTTTCGCGAGCAACGCGAGCCCGAAGGGCGAGTATCAGGATGATACGAGCAATCCAGTCGTCCACGGATGGCGATGTTCAAACTGGCGCGGTGGTGTGAACAAGCCGTGAGATTCCCGCCCGCATCAAAACCCAGCAGCCCTCCGGCCCGCCTCACTCGCTCACGCGAGCGTGGATTCCCGCCTACAGACTGCCGCAATGACGGCGGGGAGAGATGACGGCGGGGAAGATGACGGCAGGTGCGGGCGGGGATGCAGGGCGGTGCGAGGAGGCGTTGTGCCGCCAGTGCCTCGGGCGTCATCCGGCGGTCGGCGACTTGCTCAGCGAGGACGACAAGGCGTTCATCCATCGCTATCGCAAGCGTCTGCGCTTCGCGCCCGGCGAGCGCATTTGCGCGCACCGCAAGTTGCCGCCGTTCGTGATCGGCAACTTGACCGCCGGCGTGATTAAACTCACCTTCCCGACGGTGCCCGGCCGCGTCGGCGCGCTGCTGTTTCCCGGCGACTTCCTCGGTCCGTTCAGCGACTCCGCTTCGGTGCATTACAGCGCATCGGCGTTGTCGGACTGCGAGTTGTGCTGCTTCGAAGGCGCCGGCTTGCACCGCGTGTTCGCGCGCTATCCGACCTTGCAGCAGAACTTCCTGCGCCACTTCGCCGAGTCGCTCGAACGCGCGCGCGAAGACGCGGCGAAACTGCGTCGCCCGCAAGCCGCGGCGCGAGTCGCGGCGTTGCTGCGGCTGTTCGCCGAACGCGCCGACGACGAGCGCGAACACGGCGAACGCGAAGTGGAGTTGCCGCTGACCCGCGCCGAGACCGCGTTGCTGCTCGGACTGACCACCGAAACCGTCAGCCGCTGCTTGAGTCGGATGCGCCGCGACGGCATCATCCGCCCGCATTCGCGCCACCACATGACCATCAAAAGCCCGCCGCGACTCAAGGCGCTGGCGGAGAACTAAACCGCCGCCGCCGCGCACGGCAATCAATGCGTCGGCAAAACTGACATATATCAAGGAAAACGCGCGGCGAAACTTCGACAATCAAACTTGGTTTTGATTGCGAAGAGGTGGATTATGTTTGCTCAGTTTCGGTCGCCGATGTTTCGGTCGCGCGTGGTGCCGGTCGCCGCGGCGCTGGCGTTTGGGTTGCAACTCCCGCTTTCGTTCGCCGACGAAGCCGACGCGACGGCGATGCCGGTGCGCGGCGAGGAGGTCGCGCGCTTGACCACCGCGCCGGATGTGCCGCCGCCGATCACGCGCAAGCACGCCACCAAGGTGGTGGTGCATCTCGAAACCCGCGAGATGATCGGGCAGCTCGCCGATGGCGTCGAGTACTTGTTCTGGACTTTCGGCGGCGTCGTGCCGGGGCATTTCATCCGCGTGCGCGAAGGCGACTTGGTCGAGTTCCACTTGCACAACCATCCCGACAGCCGGATGCCGCACAACATTGATTTGCATGCGGTCACCGGTCCCGGCGGCGGCGCGACTTCGTCGTTCACCGCGCCCGGGCGCACTTCGGTGTTCTCGTTCAAGGCGATCAATCCCGGGCTGTATGTCTATCACTGCGCGACCGCGCCGGTCGGGATGCACATCGCAAACGGAATGTATGGCTTGATCCTGGTCGAGCCGGCGGCGGGCTTGCCGAAAGTCGATCGCGAATACTATGTGATGCAAAGCGAGTTCTACACCAAAGGAGCGCACGGCGAAGCGGGCTATCAGCCGTTCAGCATGGCGAAGGCGTTGCGCGAAGACGCCGACTATGTGGTGTTCAACGGCGCGGTCGGCAGCATGCTCGGCGACAACGCGCTGCCGGCGCGACCGGGCGAGCGCGTGCGCTTGTTCGTCGGCAACGGCGGGCCGAATCTGGTGTCGTCGTTCCACGTCATCGGCGAAGTGTTCGACACCGTGTATGTCGAAGGCGGCGACTTGATCAACCGCAACGTGCAGTCCACGCTGATCCCCGCCGGCGGCTCGGCGATCGTCGAAATGGACATGCAGGTTCCCGGCACCAACATCCTGGTCGATCACTCCATCTTCCGCGCCTTCAACAAAGGCGCGCTCGGCATGATTCGCGTCGCCGAGGACTTCTCGAAGTTGTCCGCCGACACGGTCGCGCAAATCTACTCCGGCAAGACCGACGAGCAAGTGTATTTGCCCGAAGGCGGCGCGGTGGTGGACTTGAACGAAGCGGTGCGACCGCTGCTGGTGGAAACGCGCGCCGAACGAATCGCCGCCGGCAAACGTTTGTATGAGCAAAACTGCGCGGCGTGCCACCAGTCCGCCGGACAAGGAATCGCCGGCGCGTTCCCGCCGCTGGCGAAGTCCGACTGGTTGAACGCCGACCAACAGCGCAGCATCCGCGCGGTGCTCGCCGGCTTGTCCGGCGCGATCACCGTCAACGGCGAAAACTTCGACGGCGTGATGCCGGCGTTGCGCTTGAGCGACGACGATGTCGCGCACGTCTTGAGTTATGTGTACAACTCGTGGGGCAACAACGGCGAGTTGGTCTCGCCGCAAGCGGTCGGCGCGGTGCGTGCGGGGCTATAGCCGCATCGTCGCAGCGCTGTGCGCCGGCGCGATGACCACCGCCGGCGCGCAGATGCAGCGCATTCCCGGCGGCGCGTTTCGTCCGTTGTACAACGACGGCGCGCAGTCCGACAACGCCACCGACACCATCGACGTCACGCCGTTCTATCTCGACGCCGAGACGGTGACCAACGCCGAGTTCCTCGCCTTCGCGCGCGCGCATCCGAAGTGGCGCAAGTCGCGCATCAAGGCGCTGTTCGCCGACCGCAACTATTTTCGTCATTGGCGCGACGACTCGACGCTTGGCGACGGCGCGCCGCGCTCGGCGCCGGTGGTGAATGTCTCGTGGTTCGCCGCCAAGGCATACTGCCGCGCCCGACGCGCCGCGTTGCCGACCGCCGCGCAGTGGGAATACGCCGCCGCCGCCAGCGAGACCGACGCCGACGCCAGCGACGACCCGGCGTTCATCGCGCGCTTGCTGGCTTGGTACTCGCGTCCGCGCGGACACCAGGACGGCGTCGGGCGATTCCGCAACGTGCACGGCGTGTACGACCTGCACGGCTCGGTGTGGGAATGGGTGCTGGACTTCAACAGCGCGCTAAGCAGCGGCGAGTCGCGTGCCGATTCGGCTCGCGACCGCCAGTTGTATTGCGCCGCCGGCGTGGTCGGCGCGAGCACCTACGTTGACTATCCATCGTTCTTGCGCTACGGCTATCGCAGCAGTTTGGACGGGCGCTACACCCATAGCGAACTCGGCTTTCGCTGCGCCGCCGCGCAGGTGGAATCGTGAACCGCGCCGGCCCGGTCGGCGCGCCGCTTGTCGCGTTGATTGCCGCGCTGGGCATCGCGCTGCCGTCGCCGGCGATGGCGATGGCGCAACATAAAGAGCATCAACATCAGTCGTTGCCGGCGGATGCGATCGGCGATGAGTCGATCTATCAACTCGAATCGATTTGGCTCGATCAACGCGGCGCGACGCGCGCGCTCGGCGCGTTGGGCGGCGCGCCGGTGGTGGCGGCGATGATCTACACCTCCTGCGAATTCGCCTGCCCGCTGATCGTGCGCGACATGCTGGCGATCTATCATCATCTCGATGCGAGCGAGCGCGGCGCGACGCGCTTCGTGTTGTTTTCATTCGACCCGCGGCGCGACACGCCGAACGCGATGCGTCGCTATGCCGCCGACCAGCATCTGCCGGCGCCGGACTGGACTTTGCTCGCCGCCGACGACGACGCCTCGCTGGAACTCGCGGTGGCGCTCGGCGTTCGCTACAAGCCGTTGGCGGGCGGCGACTTCGCGCATTCCAACGCAGTCTTCGTGCTCGCCTGCGACGGCACGCCGATGCATCGCCAAGAAAGACTCGGCAACGCGCCCGAGCACGCCGCAAGCGTGGTACGCGCGGCGCTGCTCGCCTGCGCGAAAACGCCTTGAGAGTGAGAGAGAGCGCGCGCACGCCGCAGCAAAACTGACATATATCAAGGAAAGCGCCGCTCGCGGGCGGGATAATGTAAGCGAC
>JBPCXC010000048.1:0-3744 GCA_051008875.1 bacterium | reverse complement strand
CTCTGCGGCGGGCAGATCTGCGTCACTCCCGACGCGGCGTCGTTCGCGTCGCCGCACACCAGCGCGTGGCTCGCCAAGTTCTACACCATCAACGACAACTGGGTCGCCGAAGACCGCCGCAAACTGCTGGCGTTCGCGCGCGACTTGCTGAACTCCGGCTACGCCAGCCACCGCCTGACCTTCCAGTTGTTCGCGCAGTCGCCGCCGTTCGCGCACTTGGCCGCGGTCTATCGCAACTTCGGCTGGGACGGTCCGCTCGACTTCGTGCAGCGCGCCGCCGGACTCTCCGACAACGTCGCCGCCGACTCAACATCATGAACGCGCCGAACGCCCATCGCCGCCATCGCCGATTCAACACCCGCGACACCTATCCGACGCAGTCGCTCGACAACGACTTGTGCCAAGCGGTGGTCGCGCGCGGCACGCTGGTGTTCGTGCGCGGCCAAGTCGGGCAGGAGATCGACGGCTTCGCCAGCATCGCCGACGCCGGCCCCGGCGCGCAAGCCGACCAAGCGATGCGCAACGTCAAGCAACTGCTCGAGGAAGTCGGCTCCGAACTCAGCCACATCTGCCGCATCCAAATCTACATCACCAACCGCGCCTACCGCGACGAAGTCTATCAAGCCATCGGCAAATGGCTCAAAGGCGTGCATCCGGTCTCGACCGGTTTGATCGTCAACGGCCTGGCGCGCCCGGAATGGGTGATGGAAATCGAAGTGACCGCGGTGATTCCGGACGAAGATGAGTGATGGGTTGCGCGATGATGATTGTGCGATGGGATTGAACGATGAAGATTGCTCGATGAAACTGCGCGATGAGAATTGAACGATGAAAATTACGCGACGAGAATCGAACGACGAAAATTCAGCGATGAAAACTTCGCGACCAAAGTTCGGCGATGACGACTGCGCGATGAAGTTGCGCGACGCGAACCACGCGATGAAGGACGTCGCGCGATGACCTTCTCCATCGTCGGGCGTTGCCGGCGCAGCGGGCAGTTCGGCGTCGCCATCACCACCTCCAGCATCAGCGTCGGCGCGCGCTGCCCGCATGTCCGCGCCGGCGTCGGCGCGGTGGCGACGCAGAACATCACCGACCCGTCCATCGGCCCCGCCGTGCTCGACCAACTCGCCGCCGGCCGCGCCGCCGACGACGCGCTGCGCGCCGCATTGCGCGGGCGCGCCGACTTGGAATACCGGCAAGTCACCGCGGTCGATCGCAACGGCGCGACCGCCTGCCACACCGGCGCGCGGATTCTCGGCATCCACGCGCAAGCCGCCGGCACGGACTGCTTCGCCGCCGGGAATCTACTGGCGAACGAAGAGGTGCCGACGCGCATCGTCGAGCAGTTCGCGCAACGCGACGAAGACCATCTCGCCGAACGCTTGCTCGGCGCGCTCGAAGCCGGTTTGAACGCCGGCGGCGAACAAGGCGAAGTACATTCCGCCGCGCTGCTGGTCGCCGACCGCCAGCCGTTCGCGCTGGTTGATCTGCGCATTGATTGGCGCGACCACGACCCGGTCGGCGCCCTGCGCGCGCTGTGGCGCGACTACCGCCCGCAGATGGACGACTACCTGACCCGCGCGCTCGACCCCGGCAACGCGCCGTCCTACGGCGTGCCCGGGGATGAATGAGCGACGCGCGCGTGCTTAATTAGTGTCGGCAACGTCGGTGTTGTCGCCGCAACAAGTCGCGCGTTTCAAACGTGATGGATTCTTGTTGTTGAAGGACGCGTTGAGCGCGGCGCAACTGCGACCGTTGCAGCGGCAGTTCGCGCAATGGGTGGAGGAAAGTCGCGCGCGCGATGCGCCGTATGGCGAGACGCTGGACCGACGCGCGCGGTTTGATTTGGAGCGCGGGCATAGCGCCGAGCGACCGGCGTTGCGGCGAGTCGCTTCGCCGATCGAGATCTCCAACGATTACCTGCGCGCGATGCGCGAGAGCAAGGCGGTCGATGCCATCGCCGACTTGCTCGGGCCGAACATCAAGTTTCATCATTGCAAGATCAACTCCAAGTTGCCGCGCGCGGCGACCGAAGTGAAGTTCCATCAGGACTTCCTGTATGAGCCGCATTCCAACGACGACTTGATCACCGCGCTGCTGTTCCTCGACGACGTGACCACGCGCAACGGTCCGCTCGAAGTCGTGCCCGGCTCGCATCGCGGACCGCTGCATGGCTTGTGGCACGACGGCGTGTTCACCGGCGCGGTGGCGCCGCGCGTCGCCGCCGAGTTAACCGGGCGGACGGTTCAATGCACCGGCGCGGCGGGCGCGGCGTGCTTGATGCACACGCGGCTGCTGCACGGCTCGGCGGCGAATCGCTCGACGCGACCGCGCACGTTGTTCATCGCGATCTACAGCGCCGAGGACGCGCTGCCGCTCTCGCCCAACCCGCTGCCGAGCCGCTACGCCGGCGAGATCGTGCGCGGGCGCGCGACCAATCGCGTGCGCTGCAGCGACTATGCGATGGAGTTCCCGGAAGTGCCGAAGTCGGCGTCGTTCTTCGATCAGCAAGCGAACACGCTCGCGCGCGGCTGACTCAACATTCCATCCACGCCGCATGACCTTGGCGCGCATAGGCGAGGATTTTGCGGTCGCGGGTGACGATGCGGTAGCCGTATTGGCGCGCGGTGGCGAGGATGATGCGGTCGGCGGGATCGGCCGGCGGCGCGCTCGGCAGGAACGAGGAGTCGAGCAGCACCTGCGGCGGCATCGGCGCGAGCGTCAGGGATGGATGCAAGTCGATCAACTCCAGCCAGCCGTGCACCGCGAAGGCGATGCGTCCGCGCGCGATCAGCATGCCGACCTCCCACATCGAGATCGGCGAGAGATACAGCCGCGCGCTACCTTCGCCGATGGACTCCAGCGCGGCGAGCGACTCATCCGACATCTTCGCGCCGCTGAGACTCCAGATCAGCGCGCAAGTGTCGAGCAGCAACGGCGTCGGCATCAGTCGTCCTCGTCCGCGGCGCGCGCGCGCCAGTCGGGGTCGGCGGGCTCGGTCAGATCGACGCCGTCGGCGATCGTGATCACGCCCTTCATGCAGCCATAGACCTTGAACGCGTAGCCGTGCCCGGCCGCGCCCGAGTCCTGCACCGAATCCTGCACCGAATCCGAAAGGGCGAAGCCGGACAAATCGACGCCGAATCCGCGCTCGCGACGGAACACCAGACGCTCGCCTTGCATGTCCACCTGCGCGCTGCGATAGCCGGTCGGCAGCCAGACGGAGGCCATGCGTTGGCTCGGGTGATTGCTCCACCACGCCGGATAGCGGCGCGCCGATGCCGGCAGTTTGATGCCAAGAATTTTCTCTATCTCTTTGAAAGTCATAGTTATTTCCTGACCTGACTGCGCCTTCAGATAGGTCTGCAAGGGAATGTATTTTCGAGACATGATAATACTAAAATGTGTTGGAAAAATACATAATATTTATTTATATTATTTTGTCAAGTACTTTTTCACGCACGCCCGCTTCACCCCGCCCACCCACGATTTGCCCCCGCACCCATCGGCTATACTCCCCGCCGAACCCATCCCCCAACCCAATCATCATGCCCGCCCAGCCCCTCGCCACCGCGGAAATCCAGCGCAAGGACAAAGCCCATCACATTCATCCGTGGACCGATTTCGCCGCGCTGAAGGAGAACAACTCGCTGGTGCTGACCGGTGCCGAGGGCGCGCATGTGATCGATTCCGACGGCAACCGCTACCTCGACGGCATCGGCGGGCTGTGGTGCGTCAATG
>JBPCXC010000047.1:0-17537 GCA_051008875.1 bacterium | reverse complement strand
TTCATGCTTTTAATAGTTTCCTCGAGTTGTGTGCTTCGGCTATAGCCAAGGTAGCACGTGGCTCGAAGATAATGGGAGTGATTAACCATTAACTTGTATTCTAACAGTTGCCTTTTTTCTTTGTGAGGTTTCATATTTATAGATAAATACTGTACATGAATCAAATCTCTTTTTCATCGGGATCTGGTGTAAGGAAAGCCCATTTCCCGGTTAGCAATTTCTGCATCAGTCCGCGTTTTTGGATGCGATGTTGTTTGATAATATATTTGAGAATATCTATTTCTTTTTGTGCCACATTCAGAGTATCAATGATATTTCTTTGTTCTTCTATGTTTGGGATTTTTATTTCTAGGTGTTGATACTCAGAAATCCAATACCGCTGATGTCCGCCGAGTGGGAAATCGATAAATTGCATTGAATAAAACACGAATTGTAAATCCATTTTCCGTTTGGCAATCTTTAGTATTTTCATTGCTGATGATTTTATCTTGAATGGAAAGTCTACATATTTAGTGGCAGTTGTGAAGTCATCAAAAATAATAACAGGGGGATCATTAAAAATCCCTTCTTTTTCTTGCGTATATCCGAGGATAAATGATTTGTTCGCCGTGAGAACGGCAACTCCATCATGATCGGAATACTTTGTCGAAGTGACAATATACTTGGCTGGTTGCTCATAAGACAAAACATCTCCTAATTTCACTTTCCGCCATTCTGGGTTGCTTTGCTGGTCGCTGATGAGGGTTTTCAGCAACCACTTAAACCGCTTTTCTTTTGCGGCGATTAGGGCTTCGGTTTTTTCGATTGCAGTGTCCCAAGTTTCCAGTAAGGATGCGATGGCTTTTTGTTGTGGTAGAGGAGGGAGCGGGAGTGGTAGTTCTTTTAAGACTTTTACCGAAGCCACATTTTTTATTGCATTCCCAAATGTTACCGAACTCAAACTCCTATGGAATTCACTGCTATCCATCCATAGCTTCAAAAATATTCCTGACAGCATATTGTCTGGTGTCAATTTGAGCAGAGCTTGATTTATAATACCTGCCCTTACAGATTTAGGAATAATTGCAACTTTCCCCATGGTTCCGGAACAACTCATAATCAAATCTCCGGGGCGCACCTCAAATCCTTTCATTTCTTTGAATTTTGCTTCGTTAATAAAATACCGAACATTCACGAATTGATTATAAATAGCGTGTTTCTGCTCATACACTGCATAGCCATTTTTGACAAAAGAATCTTTTTTGAGGCTGCTACCGAATGGGCCTCTCTTAAAGTAGCAAGCTTCCCCCAACTTCACTTTCCGCCATCCCTTTGGCAACTCTTCATCTTTATTTACATTCTTACTCATTTCTCACCCTCACCCTTAATCTTCTTCACCCGCCCCTTCTCCAACGCCTTCACACTAGTCTCCGGCGTCGGCAACTCCTCCGGCATGGTGCCGCCGATTTCGCGGATGGTTTCGCGGACTTTTACACCGACTTGGTGGTGAGCGGTGTTGGCTTGTTGTTTTCCTTTGATGTTTTCGCGACGCAGTTTCTCTTCCGCTTGGGTTGCGCGGAATAGGTTGGCGGCGAGTTCGGTGCTGCCCATGTGGTCGGCGATTTGCTGGCTTTTTTTCAAGCCCTTGCGCTGGTGGATTTGCTTCGCGCCGAGTCCGCCGTATAGTCCGCGGTAGCCGTGGTTTTGGAAAATCGCGAAGTCTTGCGGACTGGCGACGCCGGCTTGGTTGGCGGCTTCGCTCAGTTGCTTGTTGTGCGTCTTGAGTTCGTTGCGCAGGAAAATCCGCTTTTGATCCTCGTCCAGTCGCCGGAAATCGGCGTCGTCGGCGAGTTCCTGGCGGCGCGTTTGCATAGCGAAGTAGGTTTGCCCGGCGGCGATCATCGGCTTCTTCGGATCGCCGTTCTGCACGATCAGGTAGCAGGCGTAGCGGGAGAGGCGGTAATCCGCGATTTCTCGTCGCGCGCCGGAGCCGAGGGCGACCATTTTGCCGAGGTGGGCAAAATGGTCTGACGCCGGTTTCCCTGAGTTTTCGCAGGCGATTTTCGCTTTCTCGATGACGCCCTCGAACTTGCGCCATTGCGCATATTCCAAAATCCGTTGCAATGCCCGCGCCGACCAGAACTCCGCGCCCTCCGCGTCTTGCTCGCGGATGCTTTCAAAGGTTTGGTGGTGGTTCTTCTCGATTTTGCTCATCGCTTGATTCCCTTCATCAGTTCGCCCATCTGCGCCCGCACCGCGACCAACTCGCTTTCCAACTGCACAATCTCCGCTTCCACCGCATCAATATCAATCTCTTCTTCCTCTTCGAAGGTGTCCACATATCGCGGAATGTTCAGGTTGAAATCGTTCTCGCTAATCTCGTCGGCTTCGGCGACATGCGCGTATTTCTCGACCGCCTTGCGCGCTTTGCAGGTTTGCAAAATTTTCGCCAAGTGCTCTTCGCCGAGCGTGTTTTGATTCTTGCCGGCTTCATACTCGCGACTGGCGTCTATGAATAAGACATTCTTGCAGTTGCGCCGGGCACCGCCTTTTTCGCGCGCGCGGTCGAACAGCAGCACCGCGACCGGTATCGAAGTGGTCGGGAACAGGTTGCCGGGCAGACCGATCACCGTGTCGAGCAGATTCTCCTCGATGAGTTGCTTGCGGATTCGCCCCTCCGCGCCGCCGCGGAACAATACGCCGTGCGGAACGACCACTGCGACGCGCCCCGTCTGTGGTTTGGCGACTTCAATCATGTGGCTGATGAAGGCGTAATCGCCTTTTGATTTCGGCGGGACGCCGCGCCAGAAGCGATTGTAGGAATCCTTCGCGGCGCTCTCCTCGCCCCATTTCTTGAGTGAGAACGGCGGATTGGCGACGACATTGTCGAATACGATCAAGCGATTGTTGTCAGTCAAGGTCGGTCCGGTTAGCGTGTCGCACCAATCGATCCGCGCCGAATCCGCGTTATGCAGGAACATGTTCATCCGCGCCAGCGCCCAAGTGCTGCCGTTCGTTTCCATGCCATACAACGAGAAGTTGCGGTCGCCGACCACATGCGCGGCTTCAATCAGCAATCCGCCTGAGCCGCAGGCCGGGTCGCAGATGCGCGCGCCGGGCTTGGGCGCGCAGAGTTTCGCGACCAATTCGGAGACCTCGTGCGGGGTGTAGAACTCGCCAGCCTTTTTGCCGGCGTCGGAGGCAAATCGCTCGATCAAATAGATGTAGGTGTTGCCGATGACATCCCCGGTGACGTTCCCCGGGCTCATGTCCAACTCGGGCGTATTGAGTGCCTCAAGCAAACCTTTCAGGCGACGATTTCGGTCGAGGGTCTTGCCGAGATTGGCTTCGTTGTTAAAATCAATGTTGCGGAACACGCCCTTGAGTTTTTCTTTGTTGTTCTCTTCGATCGCTTCCAGCGCGATATTGATTAGTTCGCCGATGTTGGGCTCCGTTCGTTTGTCACACAGATTGTAAAAGCCATTGTCCTTCGGCAGGATGAACCGCTCGTTCCTCAAGGCGCGCTGAATGCGCCGTTCGTCGCCCTTGTGCTTCCTCTTGTATTCCTTGTAATGTGATTCCCACACATCAGAGATGTATTTGACGAACAGCATCACCAGAATGTAGTCCTTGTAGTTGGCCGCATCCATTGTCCCGCGGAAAATATCGCAGGCTGCCCATGCGGCGGCATTGATATCTTTTTGTTGGATTTTGTCGTTCATTGGCTTAAGTCCACACCCTGATTATTCAAGGTTTTGGAACGCCCAAATCCTTGAATATTCGTCTCGCAAGATTTTTGTTTATCTCCTTGTGCCTCGGGACGACGGACGCTTTCCTTTTTTGGCGATTTACCTATACGCTGAGCTTGCGTTCTTCTCGTTTCGATTCGCGGCTATATCTCCTTCTGCCAGTTGCCGATTCGCCCGTAGCACCAACTGCACCGCTTCGACTAAATTGGCCTTGACTTCTTCCAAGGTTTCGCCTTGCGTATTGGCGCCGGGCAACTCTTCGACGTACCCGATATAGCCTTGCGGAGTTTTTTCGAATACCGCGGTCAAAGTTTCTTTCATTTGATGATTTGATTGGAGATCGCTATTGTATTATAGCGCAACATTTTTGATGCGCCGCCGGCTTTTTGAGTCGGCAAACTATCCGCCCAATGCCCACTCCGCCCCTCCTGTCCCTGCGCGGCATGACCAAGGCCTTTCCCGGCGTGGTTGCGAATCGGGAGGTGGATTTGGACTTGCGCGCCGGCGAGATTCACGCCTTGCTGGGCGAGAACGGCGCGGGCAAGTCGACTTTGGTGAAAATGATTTACGGCGTGCTGGCGGCGGACTCGGGGGCGATGGAGTGGCGCGGGGAGGCGGTCGCGATTCGCGATCCGGCGGCGGCGCGGCGGCTTGGGATTGCGATGGTGTTCCAGCATTTCTCGTTGTTCGATTCGCTCACGGTGCTGGAGAACATCCTGCTCGGGATGGCGCCGCGCACCGATCGCGTCGCGCTCAAGCGCGGCATCGGCGAGATCTCCGAGCGCTACGGCCTGCCGCTGGACGCCGAGCGGCATGTGCATAGTCTGTCGGTCGGCGAGCGCCAGCGCATCGAGATCGTGCGTTGCTTGTTGCAGCGGCCGAAGTTGCTGGTGATGGACGAGCCGACTTCGGTGCTGACGCCGCAGGAGGTCGCGGCGTTGTTCGCGACGCTGCGGCAACTGGCGAGCGAGGGGCTGGCGGTTTTGTACATCAGCCATAAACTCGACGAGATCAAATCGTTGTGCCGCCGTGCGACCATCCTGCGCGGCGGGCGGGTGGTGGATTCGGTCGAGGTCGCCGGCGAGAGCGCGAAGTCGCTGGCGGCGAAGATGATGGGCGAGGAGTTGGGCGACGCCGAGTTGCACAAGTTGCGCGCGCGCGGCGGCGAGCGTCCGCTGCGCTTGGAGGTCGCGCGGCTGGACATGCCGGCGCGCGACGGCGGCGAAGTCGGGTTGAAGGCAATCGATCTGCGCGTGCGCGGCGGCGAGATCTTCGGCATCGCCGGCGTCGCTGGCAACGGCCAGGACGAGTTGCTCGCGGCGTTGTGCGGCGAAGTCCGCGCCGCCGACGCGGCGTGCATCCAAATCGACGGCGCGCGGTGCGGACGCGACGGCATCGATCGGCGCCGCGCGCTTGGCCTCGCCTGCATCCCGGCGCAACGCTTCGGGCACGGCGCGGTCGGCGCGATGAGCCTAGCCGAGAACGGCTTGCTGACATCGTATCGCCGCCTCGGCTTCGCCCGCAACGGATGGATTCGATACCGCCGATGCGCGCGCTTCGTCGCCGACGTGATCGACAAGTTCAAGGTCAAGGCGTCGGGGTTGGACGCGGTCGCGGCGAGTCTCTCCGGCGGCAATCTGCAGAAGTTCATCGTCGGCCGCGAGATTTGCCAGCGACCGGGTTTGCTGCTGGTGGCGCAGCCGACTTGGGGCGTTGACGCCGGCGCGGCGCAGGCCATCCATGTCGCGCTGCGCGAGTTGGCGGCGTCGGGCGCGGCGATCGTGATCATCTCGCAGGACTTGGATGAACTGATGTTGCTCGCCGATCGCATCGCCGCGATCTGCGCCGGCGCGCTGTCCGCGCCGCACGACGCCGGCGCGATCAGCATCGAGCGAATCGGCCTGCTGATGGCCGGCGCGCGCGACGGCGCGACGTCATAGCGCGGCGTGAAGCGAATCGTAGCGCGCGCGAATTGAATCGAATCGAAACCGAACAAATCAAAACGAAATGCCGCTCGAAGAAAAACCAAACGAAGCGAAACTGAACGAACGAAACCGAAACGAAGTGGAACCGAACGAAGAGAAATCGATCGAAGCGAAATCCAAGCGAAGTGAAACCAAAACGAAATAGAACGAAGAAAAACCGAATCAAAATGAAACTGAATCAAAGCAAAACAAAATGCTGCTTGAACTAATTAAGCGTCCGCGGCCGTCGAGGGCGATGGTTTATTTGTCGCCGTTGCTTGCGCTCGGCGTCACCGTGCTCGCCGGCGTCGCCTTGTTCGCGGCGATGGGCGTGTCTCCGCTCGGCGCGTTGCATGCGTATTTCGTCGCGCCGCTGAACTCGTTGTACGGCTGGGCGGAACTCGGCGTGAAGGCGACGCCGCTGGTGTTGATCGCGGTCGCGTTGTCGGTCGGCTTCCGCGCCGGCGTGTGGAACATCGGCGCCGAAGGGCAACTCACCCTCGGCGCGATCTGCGGCGGCGGCGTCGCGCTGTGGCTGCACCAATCCGAGTCGGCGTGGGTGCTGCCGCTGATGCTGCTGTGCGGCGTGCTCGGCGGGATGGCGTGGGCGGCGTTGCCGGCGTTGTTGAAGACGCGCTTCAACGCCAACGAGATTCTCACCAGTTTGATGCTCGCCTATGTCGCCACGCTGCTGCTGAGTTATCTGGTGCACGGTCCGTGGCGCGACCCGGACGGCTTCAACTTCCCCGAGTCGCGCATCTTCGGCGCGGCGGCGACGCTGCCGATCCTGCTCGCCGGCACGCGCTTGCATCTCGGCTGGCTGCTGGCGCTGGCGATGGCGGCAGCGACCTGGATGCTGCTCGCGCGCAGCGTGATCGGCTTCCAGGTCAAGGTGGTCGGGCAGGCGCCGGCGGCGGGGCGACACGCCGGCTTCAGCCACAGCCGCGTGGTGTGGTTCTGCTTCCTGCTCGCCGGCGGCGCCGCCGGGCTGGCCGGCATCGTCGAGGTGTCCGGGCCGATCGGCCAGTTGCTGCCGACCATCTCGCCCGGCTACGGCTTCACCGCGATCATCGTCGCCTTCGTCGGGCGCTTGCATCCGCTCGGCGTGGTGCTCGCCGCGCTGCTGATGGCGCTGTCGTATCTCGGCGGCGAGATCGCGCAGATCTCGCTCAACCTGCCGCTCGCCGTCACCGGCGTGTTCCAGGGCATGCTGCTGTTCTTCCTGCTCGGCTGCGATGTGTTGATTCATTATCGCATCCGCCTGCGCCCGAACCAGCGCGCGATGTCGCGACTGGCGACGTCGCCGACTCATCAACGCTGACACGAACACGAATACGAACACGAACACGCGACCGCATGGACATTCTCGTTCCGGCATTGCTGACCATCATCACCGCGGCGACGCCGTTGTTGTATGCCGCGCTCGGCGAGTTGGTGGTGGAGAAGTCCGGCGTGCTCAACCTCGGCATCGAAGGCATGATCCTGCTCGGCGCGGTGTGCGGCTTCGCGGCGGTGCATTTCAGCGGCAGCGAGGCGCTGGCGATTGTCGCGGGCTTAGCCGGCGGCGCCGCGCTGGCGAGCGTGTTCGCGTTGCTGACGCTCGGCTTGCAAGCCAGCCAAGTCGCCACCGGCTTGGCGCTGACCATCTTCGGCATCGGCTTGTCCGCGCTGCTCGGTCGCGACTTGGTCGGCGTCGCCTATGCTGGTCTGCCGAAGTTGCCGATCCCGTTGTTAGCGGAGATTCCATTCCTCGGCGAGTTGTTGTTTCGCCACGACGCATTGGTGTACGGCTCGGTCGCGATGGTCGCGGCGGTGATGTGGTTCCTCTCGCGCAGCCGCGCCGGACTGGTGTTGCGCGCGGTCGGCGACTCGCCCGACGCCGCGCATGCGATCGGCTATCCGGTGCTGCGCATCCGCTTCTGCGCGGTGCTGTTCGGCGGCGCGATGGCCGGACTCGCCGGCGCCTATTTGTCGCTGGCGTATTCGCCGCTGTGGATCGAGAACATGAGTTCCGGTCGCGGCTGGATCGCGCTCGCGCTGGTGGTGTTCGCCACTTGGCGACCGGCGCGCGTGCTGGTCGGCGCGTATCTGTTCGGCGGCATCACCATCTTGCAACTGCACGCGCAGGCGCTCGGCGTCGGCGTGCCGTCGCAGGTCATGTCGATGCTGCCGTATCTCGCCACCATCGCAGTGCTGGTGCTGATCTCGCGCGACCGCACCAAGATCAAACTCAACGCGCCGGCGAGCATCGGCCGACCGTTCCATCCGACCGCGTGAGTTTGCTACACTCGCCGGCGTTGCCGGAGCCATCCCAGCCCAATCCAACTTGTTAATTTGCCAACTTGCGGAGTACATAATGAGCATTGAATCAATCCATCACGCTGTTGCTTGCTTGCGCGCGCCAACCCTGTTCGCGATCTTCGCCGCCTTCGCCGCGGTCGCGTCGCCGCCCGCCGAAGCCGCGGAAGTTGACAACGTCGGCTTCGTCTATATCGGTCCGGTCGGCGACCACGGCTGGACTTATCGCCACGACATCGGCCGCCAAGCGGTCGAGCAGGAACTCGGCGTCGCCACCACCTTCGTCGAGAGCGTCAGCGAAGGCGCCGACGCCGAGCGCGTGATCCGCTCGCTCGCCGCCGGCGGCAGCGACGTCATCTTCGCCACCTCGTTCGGCTACATGAACCCGACCGTGAAGGTCGCCAAGGCGTTTCCGAAAGTGCGCTTCGAGCACGTCACCGGCTACAAGCGCGCCGCCAACGTCAGCACTTATTCCGGTCGATTCTACGAAGGCCGCGCGGTCATCGGCACCATCGCCGGGCATCTTTCCAAGAGCGGCCAAGTCGGCTACATCGCGTCGTTCCCGATCCCCGAAGTGGTGCGCGGCATCAACGCCTTCACCTTGGCGATGCGCAAGGTCAACCCGAACGCGAGCGTGAATGTAGTGTGGGTCAACTCGTGGTACGACCCCGGCCGCGAAGGCGATGCGGCTAAGGCGTTGATTGACGAGGGCGTGGACATCATCACCCAGCACACCGACTCGCCGGCGCCGCTGCAGGTCGCCGAGCAGCGCGGCGTGTACGCCTTCGGGCAAGCCTCCGACATGCGCGCGTTCGCGCCGACCGCGCAACTGACCGCGATCATCGACAACTGGGACAAGTACTATGTGGCGCGGGTGAAGGCGGCGATGGACGACACCTGGGAATCGTCCGACACCTGGGACGGGCTGGCCGCCGGCATGGTCGAGTTGTCGCCGTATGGCGATGCGGTGCCGGCGGATGTGCGCGCCGCCGCCGACCGAGTCAAGGACGGCATCATCGCCGGCACATTGCATCCGTTCGCCGGGCCGATCCGCAATCAAGATGGCGAGGTCGCGGTGGCGGCGGGCGAGACGCTGAGCGATGACGACTTGCTTCGCATGGACTGGTATGTCGAAGGCGTGCAGGGACAGTTGCCGAAATAAGCGCAATTCATCGGCGCGGAATCCAGCGAGCACATCGAAGCGCGCGCCGGCGATGGACTTGCGCGCATTCATCCGGCATCTGCCGAAGGCCGAGTTGCACTGCCACATCGAGGGCACGCTGGAGGCGCCGATGATGTTCGATCTGGCGGCGCGCAATGGCGTGGCGTTGCCGTATGCGTCGGTCGAGGACGCGCGGCGTGCGTATCGGTTCGAAAACTTGCAGGACTTCCTCGACTTGTACTACCAAGGCATGCGCGCGCTGCGCACCGAGCGGGATTTTTATGATCTCGCTTACGCCTATCTGCAAAAAGCCGCGGCACAATCCATCCGCCATGTCGAGTTGTTCTTCGACCCGCAGGCGCATGTCGCGCGCGGCGTCGCCTTCGACGCGGTGGTTGGCGGACTGCTTGACGCGTTGCGCGCGGCGCGGCGCGAGACCGGCATCACTTCCGGCTTGATCATGTGCTTCCTGCGCGACCGAGACCCGCGCGAAGCATTTGACATGTTGGAGTTAGCGCAGTCGCACGGCGACGCCATCATCGGCGTCGGCCTCGACTCGAGTGAGCGCGGCAATCCGCCGACGAAGTTCACGCAAGTCTTCGCGCAAGCGCGCGCGCTCGGGCTTCGCCGCGTCGCCCACGCCGGCGAGGAAGGTCCGCCCGAATACATCCGCGACGCGCTCGATGCGCTGCAAGTCGAGCGCATCGATCATGGCAACAGCGCGCTCGACGACGACGCGCTGATGACGCGCTTGGCGGATGAAGCGGTGCCGCTGACGATGTGCCCGCTTTCCAATCTCAAACTGCGCGTGATTGATTCGCTGTCCGTGCATCCGCTGAAGACGATGCTGCGCCGCGGTCTGCGGGTCACGGTGAACTCGGACGACCCGGCGTATTTCGGCGGCTATCTGAACGAGAACTATGTCGCCGTCGCCGATGCGCTCGACTTATGCCGCGACGATTTGATTCAACTCGCGCGCAACAGCATCGCCGCGTCCTTCGTCGAACCGCGCCGACGCGATGCGTTGCTGGCGGAGATTGATCGCTATGTTATCGCATCGCATTGATTCGCGCCGACGCATTCGGTGGTGATGGAGGCGGTAATGGAAAGCCATCTGCACGAATGAATCAACCTGCTGCTGCGATGGATTCATTTCATCGTCGGCGTGGCGTGGATCGGCGCGTCGTTCTACTTCAACTGGCTGGAGAACAACCTCGATCGCAAGGCGCCGCAAGAGCCCGGAATCAGCGGCAACCTGTGGGCGATTCACGGCGGCGGCTTCTATCATCTGCGCAAGTTCAAGACCGCGCCCGCGCATTTGCCGCCGCGCGCCCGTCCGCGCGGCGCGACGTCGTTGCTGGCGCTGGGTTTCGCGCTGCCGCTCGGCGCCGCGCGATTCCTAGTGCTGGTCAGCGCCGCCGTGCCGCCATTGCGCGCGTCGGACTTGTCGCTGTTCATCACCGATGGCCGCCAAGGCGTGAACTTGCGCCGCGGCGTGTGGCACCACTTCCGAATCGCGTTGGAATCGACGCACGACTTCATCGTGATCGACCGCGCCGGCAACGGCAACTCGGAGCAAACCGAAGTCGCCGATGAGGTTTGGATTCGCGAAGTTTAGATTTGCGAGATTGGGATTCCGCGATACCGCGTGAGTCGTCCAGTCACGCCCTCCACTTAATCGAGCAACCCATGCTCGGCGTCTGCTGCGCCGGGCCGGCGCCGGTCTCGGCGACCGCGCGCATCGCCGCGAGCAACTCGGGCGTACGCGCGTCGGCGTCGTCCATCTTGGCGTCGTCGAGTCGGCCGCGGTATTGCAGCGCGCCGTCGCGGTTGAAGCCGAAGAAATCCGGAGTGCACACCGCGTTGTAGGCGCGCGCGACGGCTTGGTCTTGGTCGATCAAATAGGGGAACCCGAAGCGATGCTGCGTGGCGAACGCGCGCATCATTTCCGGGCGGTCTTCGGGATAGGCGTCGAAGTCGTTCGACATCACCGCCAACGTGTTGATGCCGTCCTCGGCGAGCGCGCTCGCGTCCGTCACCAAGCGCGCGATGATCGCTTTGACATACGGGCAATGATTGCAGATGAACGCCACCAGCAAGCCGTTGTCGCCATACGACTGCGCCGATGAAACCACGCGTCCGTCGAGGTCGGGCAGGGTGAACTCCGGCGCCTTCCAGTTGAAATCGCAGATCGGTGTGTCGAGCAGCATTGTGATGAATCGAGTCGGTGGTTGTTGCGCGGATTATACCTTCCAAAGTTGATGCGCGTGGAAAATGCTCGGAGTGTTTTCGCGGGCGTAAGTGATTCCGCATAGTGCGATCACTGGTCCATGGATGGCAATTTTCAAACTAGCGCGGCGTGCGAACAAGTCATGCTATTTCGCTTACTCGATCACTGGATAGACCGGGTCGCCCCACAGAGCATCGGGATTGTCCATCAAGATTTGAATCACCAGCGGCACCGCTTTCGCCAAAATGTTGGTGCAGTCGCGTACTTGATCGCGGTTGACCGCGCTGTTCCAAGTTGCGCCGCCGTGCATGATTTGGTTGCGCAGGACATAGAGGCTGGAGAACACGCTGATCAGCACGCCGGCGGTGTTGTTTCTTGCGAACGCGCGGGTGGTTGCGGATTTCTTGCGCGAGAAGCGGATCTTCCATTCTTGTTCGCCGATGTTGCCGCGGTGGAAGTCCCAGAACGGTTCGTACACGTATCGGTTGCCGAGCAGGATGCGGATTGCGCCGGGGAACTCGGTCCAAATCAAGTCGGCGAGCAAGTGGTCTTGGTCGAGTTCGACCAATCTTTTGATGAAGTTGCGGAAGATCTTTTTTTCGGTGAATTCCTCGCCGGGAATCTCGTTCGCATAGGCCGCGTTGAACGCGATCCACAGGAAGATGAAACGCGCGTCGCCGTCGCCGCCGCATCGTTCGGCGCGGCCGAGCCAACTCAGCGCGCGGTGGATGCGCACGGCGATGCCCGGCGGATGGCGGCCGCGCTCGGCGCGCTGGCGCGCTTTCAACGCGGCGTGGGTCAGGCTCAATGTGCGATTCCGGCTCAATGCTGGCGCGCCTTCGGCGCGGAGTGGGGTGAGTTCAATGCGATTCCCGATTCAATGGTGTGGTCGCGCAAGTTCGATCGCGTATGATAGGCGAAGCGGATTCGCCGGCGCAACTTCGCGCGCGCTGATAGAATCCCGCCATGACGATCCACTATCTCGCCTACGGCTCCAACCTGCACCCGCTGCGCCTGCGCGAGCGCATCGCCTCCGCCGAACTGCTCGGCGCGGTGGCGGTGCCGGGACATCGCCTTGCTTTCCATAAGCGCAGTCCCGATGGCTCCGGCAAATGCGGATTGGTTGCCGCCGAAGATGCGTCGGCGAACGGCGCGTTGTATCGAATCGCGCGCGCGCACAAGGACGATCTCGATCGCATCGAAGGCGTTGGCGACGGTTATGAATGTCGCGCGATCGTTGTTCAACATCAATCGTGCGAATACGATTGCTTCACCTACTTCGCGCAAGCGGCGCACATCGCCGACGACTTGCCGCCGTATGATTGGTATAAGGCGTTGGTCGTGCGCGGCGCGGCGTATCTTGGATTCCCCGCCGCGTATGTCGCCGCGATCGAACAGGTAAAGGCGGCCAAAGATCATGATGCAACCCGGCGCGACAAAAATTACGCGCTGCTGCAACGCATCGCCGACCACGATTAATCGCCCGCGCAATTCATCCACCGACATGCCGACCGCATCCCGAATCGAACTGCATGGCTTGAGCATCGACCGCGGCCTGCATGACTTGATCGCCGATGAGATCGCGCCCGGCAGCGGCGTCGAGGCGTCGGAGTTTTGGCGTGCGTTGGCGGCGATCACATCGGAACTCGGGCCGAAGAATCGCGCGTTGCTGCAGCGGCGCGACGACTTGCAGCGGCAGATCGACGCATGGCATCGCGCGCATCCGGGCATGCCTGCGATGGATTTGTACCAGGCGTTCCTCGCCGACATCGGCTATCTGCTGCCCGAGGGCGACGCGTTCGCCGCGCGCACCGGCGGCGTGGACGAGGAGATCGCCGCGGTCGCCGCGCCGCAGTTGGTGGTGCCGCTGGACAACGCGCGCTATGCCTTGAACGCCGCCAACGCGCGATGGAACAGTTTATACGACGCGTTGTACGCGACCGACGTCATCGCCGAGGTCGCCGGCTGCAAGCGCACCGCGAAATACAATCCGGTGCGCGGTGCCAAGGTGATCGAATATGTCCGCGACTTCCTCGACCAGGCGGTGCCGCTGGCGAGCGGAAGTTACGCCTACGCGGTGCGCTACAAGGTACGCTCGGGCAAGTTGATCGTGGTCATGGGCGACGGCGCCGAGACCGAACTCGGCTGGCGCGAATGCTTCGTCGGCTACAGCGGCGATCCGCAGTCGCCGTCGAGCGTGCTGCTCAAGCACAACAACTTGCACATCGAAATCTGCATCGGCGAAGGTTATTACATCGGCCGCGGCGATCTCGCCGGAGTCTATGACGTGCGCATCGAATCGGCGGTCACTGTGATCATGGACTGCGAGGATTCGGTCGCGGCGGTTGATGCCGAGGACAAAGTGCGGGTGTATCGCAACTGGGCCGGGTTGATGAGGGGCGACTTGAAGGCGCGCATCGCTGCGGACGGCGAGACCATCGAGCGCGCGTTGCGCGAAGACTTGTCGTTCACCGGCGCCGACGGCGCGCCGCGGCTTTTGCGCGGGCGCGCGTTGATGTTCGTGCGCAACGTCGGCACGCACCTATACACCGACGCGGTCACGTTGCGCGGCGAGATGATTCCCGAGGCGTTCCTCGACGCGATGGTGACCGCGCTGGCGGCGAAGCACGACTTGCTCGGCAACGCGCCGTTTCGCAACAGCGTCGCCGGCAGCATCTACATCGTCAAGCCGAAGATGCACGGACCCGACGAGACCGCCGCCGCGGTCGAGTTGTTCGCGCGCGTCGAGGACGCGCTGCGCCTCGCGCGCAACACCATCAAGATCGGCATCATGGACGAGGAGCGGCGCACCACGCTGAACCTGAAGGCGTGCATCCGCGCCGCCGCCGAGCGCGTGGCGTTCATCAACACCGGCTTCCTCGACCGCACCGGCGACGAGATCCACACCTGCATGGAAGCCGGCGCGGTGGTTCGTAAGAACGACATCAAGTCGCAGCCGTGGTTGCTCGCGTATGAAGACTGGAACGTTGACATCGGGTTGGAGACCGACCTGCCCGGGCGCGCGCAGATCGGCAAGGGCATGTGGGCGGCGCCGGACGAGATGGCGGCGATGATGGAGCAGAAGTTCGCGCATCCGCGCGCCGGCGCCAGCACCGCCTGGGTGCCGTCGCCGACCGCCGCGACTCTGCACGCGCTGCATTATCATTACGTCGATGTCGTCGCGCGCCAACGCATGATCGCCGGCGCCGCGCGCGCCAGCCGCGACGATTTGCTGACCATCCCGCTGCTCGGCGCGCGCGCGATCAGCGACGGCGATCTGGCGCGCGAGTTGGAGAACAACGCGCAGAGCATCCTCGGCTACGTGGTGCGCTGGATCGATCAAGGCATCGGCTGCTCCAAGGTGCCCGACATCGCCGACACCGCGCTGATGGAAGACCGCGCGACGCTTCGCATCTCAAGCCAGCACATCGCCAACTGGCTGCGCCACGGACTGACCGACCAAGCCGCGGTGATCGCGACCTTCCGCAAGATGGCCGCGGTGGTCGATCGCCAGAACGATGGCGACCCGAACTATCGTTGCATGGCGCCCGACTTCGACGGCATCGCGTATCAAGCCGCGCTCGACTTGGTCTTCAACGGCCGCGAAGTGGCGAACGGATACACCGAACCGGTGCTGCACGCGCGCCGCCGCGAGGCGAAAGCGCGGGATGTTGCGGAAGCGAAGGGTTGATCGAAACGGACGCGCTGACGAATGTGAATCAATGCGCTGACGAATGCGAATGAATGCGCGCGCGAACGCGCTGATTAATACGCAAGCGAAGGCGCGAATCAATTCGCGAATCAACGCGCGGATTAGCGCGCGCGCAGGGCGCTTTCGTTCGACCGCGTTGCGTTTTTCGCCGCGCTCGACTTGACTTCCAACCACCGCGAGTTAAGTTAGCCGTCCGCTTCGCGCAGTCGGCTGACATGCACTTCGTCGCTGCGGCCTTTGACTTCGTGGCCGCCGACCGCGTCGAAGCGCAGCGTCGGGTCGTCGCCGCTCAAGCGGACGGTCTCGGAGCTGACCAGGATGATCGCGCTTGCGCCGTCGTCGAATTGGCCGCACAACGATTCGATTCGGCTGCAGGTGTTCACCGTGTCGCCGATCACGGTGTAGTTCATCCGCGAGGTCGCGCCGATGTTGCCGACCAGCAGCGCGCCGCTGTGGATCGCCATCTTGATTCGGATCGGCGCGTGTTGCGGCGCATATGGTTGCGCGCGCAGTTCGCGCGCGATCGCCAGCGCCGCGCGGCAGGCGCGCCGGGCGTGGTCGGGCTGGTCTTCGGGCGCGCCCCAGAACGCCATCGCCGCGTCGCCGATGTACTTGTCGAGCGTGCCGCCCTCGGCTTCGATGCAACGCGCGATGATCTCGAAATGCGCGTTCAGCATTTCACCGACCGCGCCCGGCGGCATCTTCTCCGAGAACGCGGTGAAGCCGATGATGTCGGTGAACATCACGCTCAACTCGGCCTCGCGCGAGCGCATCGCGTCGCCGTCGCGCTGGTTGATCAAGCGGCGCACCAAGCGCTTCGGCACATAGGTTTCGAACCAGCGCAAGCCTTCGACCATGCGGTTGAACGCGCCGGCTTGATCGTCCAGTTCGCGGATGCCCGAAGGCGCGATGCCGCCGGCGGCGGATAGTTCGAGCATGCCGATGCGCTCGGCGGAATCGGCCAGTTCGCGAATCGGGCGCGAGATCTTGCGCGCGATCCACAGCGCGCACACGATCGCCAGGATGAGCACGCCGATGCCGGCCAACCCTGAGCTGATCAAGCGATCGAAATGCCGGCCGAGCGTCGCCGTCGGGCCATACACGCCGATCGTCCACGGCGTGTCGCCGAACGCGCGGTTGATGCGCGACAGCACCAGATAGTCGCGTCCGTCCGGCGCGTCGGCGCCCTCGACGGCGTTGATTTCGCGGATCTCGACTTCGCCCGGCCGCGGCCGATTGACCGCCTCGACTTCGCCGAATCGCGACACCACCGCATCATCCACCTCGGCGATGGTGCGCAGTCGCGCCGAGCCGTCCTCGCCGAGCACCACCGGCGCATCGTCGAGCGACGGATGCGCCAGCACGTAGTCGCCGTAGAGGATGAACGCGGTCATGCCGCGGCGCGCGCCGACGCGCTTGACGATCGCCGACAAGTTGTTGATGGTGACGCCGGTCGCCATCACGCCCCAGTGCTTGCCGCGATAGTTCAGCGGCGTCACCGAATGCACATAGTTGCCGTCCTGATCGCCTTCGGTCGGCGCGCCCCAGGCGGGTTCGCCGCGACGGCGCACGGCGTCGAGGAACGCGATCAACTCCGGCGTGATTTCATCCTGCTCGTTGCTCACTTCGATGCGTCCGTCGCCATGGCGCCGCAGTTCGACCTTGCGCATGCGCTCGTCCCACAGCACCACGCCGGCGATCTGCGGCGCCGCCGCCAGTGCGCCGTGGAAGATGGTCATCAACTCGTGCCGACGCTCGGGATGGATCTGCCCGCTGGCGACTTGCGCGTGGATATATCTCGAAATCTCCAGCGCCGGCGTGACGTGATCGCGCACCTCCTCCTCGACCAAAGTCATCGCCAACTCCGCCTGCGCGCGCAGCAACTCGATGGTGTTGCGCCACGCGGTCTGCGACGACAGCGTCAGCACCAGCCCGGTCGACAGCAGCACCAGCCCGGCGATGGCGGCGGACAACAGCGCGGTGATTCCGATTGTTCGGCGTTTCGTTCGCCGCGTTGTTCGCGTCGGTTTGTTGACGTCGTTCATAACAAAAGTTCGCCGCACGACGAACGTTACCCCAGCAACGCGCCGAGTTTGCCGGCGTCGCCGCGCACCACGTCGGCGACCGGCAGTTGCACTTCGCGCTCGAGCGCGGCGATCTCGTCGCGCGCATCATTGTCGCTCAGCCCGGCGGTGTTGAGCGCGACGCCGATGGTGCGCGCGCGCGTCAGCGAGCCGCAGGCGCGCGCGACCTCCTCGTTCAATCGGATGAACTCCGCCAAGTTCGGCATCGCCACCGACTTCGGCGTGCGCAGCGTGGTCGTGCGCGCGCGGTGGCACATGATCAAGTGCGTCGCGCAACTGCCGCGCAGCAACGACAGCGTCGCGCTGCTGCCGGGATGCAGCAGCGAGCCTTGCCCTTCGATGATGACGATGTCGTGGGT
>JBPCXC010000046.1:0-19445 GCA_051008875.1 bacterium | reverse complement strand
CCCCCGCATGGGAGTGTGATGGGGCGAAGCCCCCACAAGTCACTCAATACCACTCATCCTCCACCGCCCCCTTCTTCCGTTCGACGAACTCCACCAACTCCTCCTCCACCCCCGCATCCATCGGCGGCATTTCATACTCCGCCAGCGCATTCTTCCAACTGGCGTGCGCGCGTTGTTCGATGGTCGTTGCGCCGTCCTCTTGCCAGTGTTCGAACGATCTATTGTCGGCCAAGTCGGAGCGGTGGTTGGCGGTTTCGAAGTTCGCCATGGTGTGCGCGGTGGCGAGGAAGTTGCCGCCGGGGCCGGCTTCTTGGTAGGCGTCTTGGGCGAGCGCGTTGTCGTCGATTTCGAGTCCGGCGAGAGCGCGGTGCATCATCGCGCAGCGGTCGATGTCGATCATGAACTTCTCGTAGCCGATGGTCAGTCCGCCTTCGAGCCAGCCGGCGGACTGCAGCACGAAGTTGGCGCCGGCGAGCAAGCCGGCGGTCATGGTGTCGGCGGACTCTTGCATCGCTTGGCCGTCGGCGACTTTGGATGCGGTCAAGTGTCCGCCGCAGCGCAGCGGCAGGCCGAGTCGGCGGCAGAGTTGGCCGATGGCGAAGGTCGCCAGGTTGGCGCCGGGCGTGCCGAAGGTCGGCGCGCCGGTCTGTAGATCGATGGTGGTCAGGAAGTTGCCGTACACCACCGGCGCGCCGGCGCAGACCAGTTGCGTCAGCGCGACGCCGACCAGCGTTTCGGCGTGCGCCTGCGCGACCAATGCGGCTTGCGTCACCGGCCCCATCGCGCCGCCGAGGATGAACGGCGACAGCACCACGCCCTGGTTCGCGCGCGCATAAACCTTGAGCGCGCCGAGCATGGTGTGGTCGAACACCAGCGGCGAGTTGACGTTGATGTTGCCTTGGATCACGCAATGCGTTCGCATGAAGTCGTCGCCGAAAACGATGCGCGCCATGTCGATCGAATCCTGCGCGCGCTGCGGTGCGGTGACCGCGCCCATGAACGGCTTGGCGGAGTAGCGCAGATGCGCGAACACCATGTCGAGGTGGCGCTTGTTGACCGCGATGTCCACCGGCTCGCACACGGTGCCGCCGGAATGTTGCAGCCACGGCGTGGCGTGCGTGAGTCGAACGAAGTTGCGGAAGTCGTCGATGGTGGCGTAGCGCCGGCCGCGGTCGAGATCGCGCACGAACGGCGGACCATACGCCGGCACGAACACCACATGCGCACCGCCGATGACGATGCTGCGCGCCACACCTTGACTGCGGCGCGCGTGCATCGTGAACTGCCGCGGCGCGGTCGCGCACAATGCGCGCGCCAGCCCGGGCTCGAATCGCGCGCGGCTGCCGTCCACCGATGCGCCGGCGCGCCGCAGCAACGCGAGCGACTCCGCATCGCGAATCTCGACGCCGATGCGATGCAGGATCCAGTCGGCTTGACGCTCCAACGCGTCCAACGATTCTTCGTCGAGCAAATCATACGGCGGCGTCCGGCGCACCAACGCGACTGGCGCGGCGACGGCGCTGGCGGCGCGCCGCTTAATCCGCGCCGATCGCCCGCCGCTGCGACGCTGCGCAGCATCGCGATCACGACGCGGCTTGGACGGAGCGTTCTTCGGCGGACTCACGGCGTTCGAAGTGTTGGGATGCAGGATCGAAAGCAAATAGCCGTCACGCTCTCGATCGGCGCGCGCGGACGGCGTGGAATAAGCGAGGTCATCGTTCCTTTTGTTGCCGTTATCGTTGCTGTTGTCGGTGTCGCTATCGCTGTTGCTATCGCCGTCACTGTCGTCGTCACTATCACCGCCGTTGTTATCGGAAAGACAATGGCCGTCGCGCTCTCGGTCGTCGCGCGCGGACGGCGTGGAGCAAGCGGGGTCATTGTGATTTTTGTCGCCGTTATCGTTGCTGTTATCGAAGTCGCTATCGCCGTCATTATCGTCGCCGTGTTGTTATCGGAGAGTAAATGGCCGTCGCGCTCTTGGTCGTTGCGCGCGAACAGCGTCAGCAAACGGGGTCATTGCGCTTTCTGTCGCTGTTATCGTCGTC
This sequence comes from bacterium, assembly GCA_051008875.1. Classification (GTDB taxonomy): domain Bacteria; phylum Pseudomonadota; class Gammaproteobacteria; order Arenicellales; family Poriferihabitantaceae; genus JAHRAW01. The sequence continues at coordinate 17,400 of JBPCXC010000046.1, read as the reverse complement.
GTTGTCGTCGCCGCTATCGCCGCCATATTCCGCCGTCGGCGTTATCGCTCGACGAACCGTCGCAGGTGATCGCGTAGCAGCGACAGCATTTCGTCCGCGGCGCCGAGGTGCGGTGCGATGGTGATTCGAACCGTCGGATGGCGCGATTGAATTCGCGCGGCTTCGGCGGGGATGTCGGCGGCGACGTGCGCGCCGGCGGCGAGGAAGTAGGGCAGCAGGATGATTTCGTCGGCGCCGGCGGCGATGAGTTTGTCGCCGCCTTGCGCGATGTCGGGCGCGGCCATTTCCAAGAAGGCGTGCTCGACCAAGTCGAAGTTCATCTCGGCGGTGCCGTCGCGCAGTCGCGCCGCCAACGCGCCGACCTCGTCGTTGGAGGGCGACCGGCGACTGCCGTGCGCGATCAGCAGCAGCGCCTTCATCGCGCTTGCGCCTCGATCGCGATCGCGCGCTGCATCACGCCCGTGCGTTGCATCGTGATCGCGCGTTGCATCACGCTTGCGGCTTCATCGCGATCGCATTGCATCACGCCCACGCGCCGCATCACGCTCGCGCCCCCATCGCCATCGCGCGTTGTTTCCGCGTCGCGCGGTCGGTTGCATGGTCGGTTGCGCGGTCGGCTTCGAGCCAGTCGCGGATGTTGTCGGCGATCAAGTCGTGCAGCGCGGCGATGTGGTCGTCGCGGTCGTTCAGGCAGGGGATGCACGCGAAGCGCTCGCCGCCGGCGCACAAAAATACTTCGCGGCTGCGCAGCGCGATTTCCTCCAGCGTCTCGAGGCAGTCGGCGCTGAAGCCGGGGCAGATGACTTGCACCGCGCGCGCGCCGTCGCGCGCCAGTTCGGCGAGGACTTCGTCGGTGTATGGCCGCAGCCATCGCTTCGGGCCGAACCGCGACTGGAATCCGATGCGCCATTCGCGTTCGGACAGTTCAAGTTCTTCGGCGAGCAGCCGCGCGGTCTTATGGCATTCGCAGTGATACGGATCGCCGGCATCGAAGCATTGCTGCGGGATGCCGTGGAACGACATCACCAACACCGCGTCGCCGTCGTCGTTATGAACGCGGCGGTGGTCGCGCACGCTGGCGGCGAGGGCTTCGATGTAGCCGCGGCGGTCGTGGTAGTTGGCGATGAAGCGCATCGCCGGGACGCGGCGCCAGCGCGCCAACTCGGCGGCGACCGCGTCGAACGCCGAGGCGGTGGTGGCGGCGCAATACTGCGGATACAGCGGCAGCACCAGCAACTTGCGCGCGCCGGCGCGACGCAGCTTGGCGAGCGCCGCGCCGACCGATGGATTGCCGTAACGCATCGCGAGTTCGACTTGCACCGCGGATGTCGTGTGCGTTGCGTTCGTCGCGTTCGCTGCGTTCGTCGCGTCCGTCATGTTCACCGTCGACACGCCGAACTCCCGCGCAAATTCATCGCGCAGTTTGCGCTCTTGCCGTCGCGCGATCGTCAGCAGCGGCGAGCCGTCGGCGCGCCACACCTTGGCATAGGCCGCGGCGGTCTTGCGCGGGCGGGTGGTGAGGATGAACCCGTGCAGGATCGGCCACCACAACGCCCGCGGCATCTCGACCACGCGCGGGTCGGACAGAAACTCGCGCAGATAACGCCGCACCGCAGCGCGGGTGCACGCGTCGGGCGTGCCGAGGTTGATCAGCAGCACGCCGATGCGGTCGGCGTCGGCGTGGTCGAAGTCGCACTCGTCGGTGGTGAAGGCGAAGTTCACGCCGCGCTCACAATAAGTCGGACTCGAACGGATAGCGCGACAGCACTTCGCAGCCGTCGGCGGTGATGCGCGCCATCTGCTCCAACTTCACGCCTTCGCCGCCGCGCTCGGAGCCGCTGAAACTCTCGACGCACAACACCATGTTCTCTTCGACCACGCCGTCGTAGCCGTCGCGCGCCCAGTCCTCGCGGTAGTAGATCTTCGGATATTCGTCGCACAGCCCGACGCCGTGCATCACGCATGGATAGCGCCGCGCGACGAACTCCGCCTCGCGCTCGAACGCGCGCGCGCTGATCTCGGCGAAGGTGATGCCGGGGCGCAGCAACTCCAAGTTGCGATGCACCTCTTCATACGCGTGCTGGTAGGCGTGGCGTTGCTGCGCGCTCGGTGTCGCCGGGCGGCACAGCACGCTGCGCGAGATGTCGGCGCAATAGCCGGCGGGACCGATCAAGTCGGTGTCGAAGCACACCAGTTCGCCGGCTTCGATGACCTTGTCGGTGGCTTCTTGCATCCCCGGATTGGTGCGCGCGCCGGAGGACAGCACGCGGCCGTCGATCCATTGGCCGCCATGCGCGATGTTGACTTGGTGCAGCACCGACCACAACTCGTTCTCGCTGATGCCCGGTTCGAGTCGGGCGAGCATTCGCTCGATGCCGTGCTCGGCGACGGCGATGGAATGGCGCATGCAGCGCAACTCCAGCGGCGACTTGATCGCGCGCGCGTGCTCGAGGATGCGCTCGGCGTCGTCGGCGCGCAGCCCGGCGTCGGCGACCGCCTGCAGCGCGACCGGCGCGCAACGCTCCAGCGCGACCTTCGCGCCCGGCTCGTGCAAATCATGTTCGCGCAGGAACGCGATCACGTTGGCGGCGAATCGTCGGCTGTTGGCGCGCAAGTCGAGTCCGCCGTCGAACGCGGTCAGGAAGTCCGACGGACGATGTTGGTCGATGGTCGAAAGGTCGCGGCGCAGCGCGCCGTGCATGACCAGCGGACCGCTCAGCGGCACGAACAAATAGCAAGTCGGAATGTGCGACTGGAACAGCGAGTATTCGCAGAAGTCCGCCGCATAGCGCAGGTTGATCGGATTGTTGAGCACGCACAGCGCGACGCCTTCCGCCGCCATTTGCGCGCGCACGCGATCGAGCCGATAACGCCGAAGTTCATTCCAGTCGGCGTCGGCGAGCGGCGGATTCGGCGGCAGTCTTTGCGGCGAACTCTGCGGCGGACTTTGCGGCGATTGGGTCATGCGGATTGCGGCGTCGATGCGGGCGGTGGCTTGCGGTGCGATGGATCTTGCGGTGCGCCGGATTGTGTTCGCATTGTAGCAAGACGAGGCCGAATCGAATCGCAAGCGCGGCGCGTCAAAGATCGTTCGCGTCGCGCGTCAAGTGGTCAGGCGCCGATAGATGTCGGCGACCTTGAGCGGCAGTTTGCGCACCTCGTCCACCAGCGCGTAGCTCGCGTGGCCGTACATGTGCGGCAGGTAGTCGCCGGCTTCGGTGTCGATGGTGATGCAGAACGGATGGATGCCGGCGTGGCGCGCCTCCAATAATGCTTGGCGCGTGTCCTCGATGCCGTATTCGCCGCGATAGCCGTCGTAGTCGTCGGGCTTGCCGTCGGACAAGGTGATCAGCACGCGCGTGCGCGCCTCGACTTGCCGCAGGATGTGAATCAAGTGGCGGATGGTCGCGCCCATGCGCGTGTAGTCCTGCGGCCGCAGCCCGCTGATGCGCGCGCGCGCGTCGTCGTCGTAGCGTTGCGCGAAGGTCTTGATGCGATAGATTTCGCAGCGGTTGCGGGTCATGCCGGAGAAGCCGTAGATCGCGTATTGATCGCCGAGCGCCTCGAGCGCTTCGCACAGCAGCACCAGACTCTCGCGCGTCGCGAGGTTGATCCAGCCCTTGGTCGAGCCGCTGACGTCGACCATGAAGACCACCGCCAGATCGCGTTCGACCTTGTTCTTGCGGGTGAACAGCCGGTCGCTCATCTCGACTCCGGCGCGCGCGTCGGCGCAAGCGGTCACCAGCGCGTCGAGATCGATGTCGTCGCCGTCGCCCTGGCGCTTGAGCAGTCGCTCGTCGCCGCGCAACGCCTCGAAGTGCCGCCGGATTTCGGCGACCAAACACCAATGCTTGTCGAGCGTCTGCGCGATGAAATCGTCGCGCACCGGATGCGCGCTCCGTTCGCGCAGCGTGCACCAGTTCTTGCGATAACTCTGGCGGCGGAAATCCCATTCGTCGTAGCGCAACGCGTCCGCCTCGCTCGCGCGCTCGTCCGCCTCCTGCGCGTCGCCGTCGCCGCGATACTCGCCGTCGCCGGCCGGCTCGAGCCAGTCCGGCGGCAACCGCTCCAAGTCCTGCAGCAACGAAGACAACAAACGTTCAATTTCCGGCGTGGTCTTCATCGGCTCGCCGTCGAGTTGCAACTCGTATTCACCGTCGGCGCCGTCGGCTTCAATCGAAAAACGCTCGTCGTCGGATTGATGCGCGTCGTCGGACGACTCATCCGCGTCCGCATCCGCTTGCTCGGCGAGCATGTCGTTAAGTTCGTTTTGCAAGCGAACCTTGTCCGCCGCCAACCGCTGCTCGATGGTCGCGCGCGCCGCCTCGAGATCGAGTTCGCCTTGATACGCCAACGCCGCCGGCCACGGCATCTGCAGCGGATAGAGCGCGGCGGTCGCTTTGAGCGTGTCGCCGACGTCGGCGTCGGCGCGCTCTAGCGATTCGATGAATCGCCGCCAAGTGGCGTCATGCGTCGGCGCGGCGGCGTCGAGGGTGAGCATCTCGCGCGCCAAGCCGGGCAACTCGCGCGCGATGCACGCGTTCAGGCGGATGGTCTCGAGCAGGTTGAACAGCGCCAGCGCGCGACCGCCGTCGTCGAAGCGCGCGAGCGATTCGATCAAATGCGGCGCATCGGGCGCGGCGCGGCGGAAGGTGCCGAATCGCGACTGCGCCCACAGATGCACCGCGGTCGCCTTGTATAAAAGATAGTTGCGCTCGCGCGCGTCGAAGCGATTGATGCGCGCCGGCAGATACAACGTCTCGGTGTCGGTGCGCGCGCGCTCGCCGGCTTCGATCTTCAAGTCGCGCCCCGACAGTCCGCGGATGAATCGCGCCAGCACCGCGCGCACTTCGTCCAACGACACCGCGATGTCGCGCCGCCGATGCTCGCGCGCGAACTCCTCGACGCGCGCGAACGCCGCGCTGCCGGGATACAAGCCCTCCTTGTCGTACACATCCATCGCGCGCAGCAGCCACAGCCGCGCGCCGGCGGCGCCGAGCAACGCCAGCGCGCGCGGCGCGCGACCGACGAACTGATACGCCATCTCGGAGTTGGACTTGGCGATGATGTCGGTCCAATGCAGCGCGAACTCCTGCTGCGCGCGCGGCAACGACGCCAACGCGCGCGCCGGCTCCTCGGCGGTGCGCCGACTCGACAACACCGCATCGAGACACTGCTCCAAACGCGACTCGATCTGCGAATACGACAAACGCGCGGTCGGCGGGTCAGACATTGAATCGAAGTTGCGTCAAAACCAAACCGAAACGTTGCGCCAAGCGTTGTTTGATTTGCGAATACGACAAACGCGCGACCGGCGAATCAGACATTGAATCGGAAATGCATCACATCGCCGTCGGCGACCGCGTAGTCTTTGCCTTCGAGGCGCAGTTTGCCGGCTTCCTTCGCGCCGTGTTCGCCGCGGCAGCGGATGTAGTCGTCGAACGCGATCTTCTCCGCGCGGATGAATCCTTTCTCGAAGTCGCCGTGGATCGCGCCGGCGGCTTGCGGCGCGCGCGCGCCGACGCGCACCGTCCACGCGCGCACCTCCTTCGGTCCGGCGGTGAAGAAGGTGTGCAGCCCCAGCAGCGCGTAGCCGGCGCGAATCAAGCGGTCGAGGCCGCTTTCGCGCAAGCCCATTTCGGCGAGGAACTGCGCCGCATCCAAGTGCGCCAACTCCGGCAACTCCTGCTCGATCGCGGCGCAGATTGCGACCGCCTCGGCGCCCTCGGCGGCGGCGACGCGGGCGACTTCGCGCGCCGCCGGATGATCGCATTCGCCGTCGCTGAACTGCGCGTCCTCGCCGACGTTGGCGATGTACAGCGTCGGCTTGTCGGTGAGGAAGCACAGCGGCGCAAGCAGCCGCCGCTGCGCGTCGTCCAACGCCATCGTGCGCAGCGCGTCGCCGCGGTCGAGATGCTCCGCCGCTTGCTTAAGCAAGTCGCGCAGTTCGATCTGCTGCTTGTCGCCGGCCTTGCTGCGCTGACACGCGCGCTGCAATGATTTATGCGCGGTCTCCAAGTCGGCGAGGATCAACTCGGTGTTGATCGTGTCGATGTCGTCCGCCGGGTCGGGCGTCGCCGAGACATGCGTGACCGCGCCGTCGTCGAACGCGCGCACCACATGCGCGATCGCGTCCACTTCGCGGATGTGCGCCAGGAAGCGATTGCCGAGTCCCTCGCCCTGCGCCGCGCCGGCGACCAGGCCGGCGATGTCGACGAACTCGATCGCCGCCGGCACCACTTTCTGCGGCTTGACCAACTCCGCCAGTTGCGCCAGCCGCGCATCCGGGACTTCGACCATGCCGACGTTCGGATCGATCGTGCAGAACGCGTAGTTCGCCGCCTGCGCCGCGCGCGATCGAGTCAGCGCGTTGAACAAGGTGGACTTGCCGACGTTCGGCAAGCCGACGATGCCGCATTTGAATCCCATCTCGGCGTCAGCGCGGTTCGGCGCTGTGCAGTTGCTTCGTCGCCGCGTCGAAATCGCCGGCGACGATTTCGTCGAGCGCCGCCAGCGCGCGCGCCAGCGCATCGTCGATCAAGCCGCGGTCGATCGCGTCGGGCTTGGCGAGCACATAGCCGGACACGTCGCGCTCGGCGCCGGGATGGCCGATGCCGATGCGCAGGCGCATGAAGTCCGCGTTGCCGAGGCGCGCGATGATGTCGCGCAGTCCGTTGTGGCCGCCGTGGCCGCCGCCGCGCTTGAGGCGGACGCGGCCGGGGGCGAGGTCGAGTTCGTCGTGGACGACCAGGATGCGCGCCGGCGCGATGCGGAAGAACGACGCCAGCGGCGCGATCGATCGGCCGCTTTCGTTCATGAAGGTCGCCGGCGCGACGATGCGCACGCGATGTCCGCCGACGATGGCGTCGCCGACTTCGGCGTGGAATCGCTTCTCGCTGGCGAGGCGGAAACTTCGCTGCTCTTGCAGGCGCTCGAGGAACCAGAAGCCGGCGTTGTGCCGGGTCGCGGCGTAGCGGCCGCCCGGATTGCCCAGCCCCGCAATCAGGTCGATGCCCGACTGCGCCACTGCGCGACCTATGCGTCCGGCGCGCGAAGTGGCGCAGGCGGCGTGCGCGGCGCGCTACCCATCCGCATCCGCGTCCGCGCCCGCATCGTCGCCGTCGGCCGGCGCCTCGCCTTCCTCGTCGGCGGCTTCGGCCTCTTCCTCGGCCTCGTCCACCAGGCTGACCTTCGGCGGCAGCACCGCGACCGCGGCGTGGTCGTGCTCGTTGTTCTCGTCGTGCGCCAACGCCGGGATGTGGACGCCGTCGGGCAACTTGATGTCGGACAAGTGCAGCGACTCGTTCAAGTCGAGATTGGACACGTCGAGTTGCAGCGACTCGGGCAAGTCCTTCGGCAGGCATGCGATCTCGACTTCGTTCATCAAGTGCGAGACGATGCCGCCGGAGTTGCGCACGCCGATGCATTCCTCTTCGCCGATGAAGTGAATCGGCAGCGACATGGTCAGCACCTTCTCCTCGTCGACGCGCTGGAAGTCGGCGTGCAGGATGCGCGCGCGATGCGGATGGCGGACGACATCGCGCAGGATCGCCTGCTCCTTGTTGCCGTCGGTGTTGATGATGATGATGGCGGAATGGAACTCCTCCTTCTCCAAACTATGGAACAGCACGTCGTGGTTGATGGCGATGCTGAGATTGCCCTTGTCGCCGCCGTACAGCACCGCCGGGACGTCGCCCTCGCGCCGCAGCCGGCGCACCAGCGCGGTGCCGGAGCGCGCGCGCACGCGGGCGATTAGTTCGAATTGGTCGCTCATTTTCCTCTCCTCAAGGTGGTGGATCGCGAGTTGTGAATCGCAGGTTGTTGAATGGCAAGTCGCCGATTGTAAGTTGCGCCGCGCGTCAGTCGATGAACAGACTGCTGATCGAGTCGTCGGTGGCGATGCGGCGGATCGACTCCGCCAGCAGTTCGGCGACACTCGACTGCTTGATGATCGGGCAGGCGCGCGCGTCGTCGCGCAGCGGGATCGAGTTGGTCACCAGCAACTCGTCCAACTCCGAGGCTTTGATGCGCGCGACCGCATCGCCCGACAGCACCGCGTGGGTGCAGCAGGCGAGCACCTTGGTCGCGCCCTGGCGCTTGAGCGAACTGGCCGCTTCGCACAAGGTGTTGGCGGTGTCGACGATGTCGTCGATCAGGATGCACGATCGCCCATCGACTTCGCCGATGATGTGCATCACCTTGGCTTGGTTCGCGCTCGGGCGGCGCTTGTCGATGATGGCGAGATCGGTCTCGAGTTGCTTCGCCATCGCGCGCGCGCGCACCACGCCGCCGACGTCGGGCGAGACCACCAGCGGGTCGGGCAACTGCTTGCGCCACAACTCGCTCATCAGCACCGGCGAGGCGTAGATGTTGTCGGTCGGGATGTCGAAGAAGCCCTGGATCTGGTCGGCGTGCAAGTCGATGGTCAAGACGCGGTCGGCGCCGGCGACGTTGATCATCGACGCCGCCAGTTTGGCCGAGATCGCGACCCGCGCGGTGCGCGGCCGGCGGTCTTGCCGGGCATAGCCGAAATACGGCACCACCGCGGTGATGCGCCCGGCGGACGAGCGCTTGATCGCGTCCATCATCACCAGCAACTCCATCAGGTTGTCGTTGCTCGGCGCGCAAGTCGGCTGCACCACGAACACATCCTGCCCGCGCACGTTGTCCATCACCTCGACGTTGATCTCGCCGTCGCTGAACTTGCCGACCATCGCGCGCCCGAGCGGCAGCCCGAGGCATTGCGTGATCTCCCGCGCCAAATCGGGATTGGCGTTGCCGGCGAACACCGCCAGATTTTCCAGTGACATGCCGCGTATCTCCTACTTCTGCGCGCGCTGATCTCGGCGACGCAATTCGTGGCTGGGGCGGGAGGATTCGAACCTCCGAATGCCGGAATCAAAATCCGGTGCCTTAGGCCACTTGGCTACGCCCCAAAAAAAAGATATGAATATCAAACCAATAACGAACCCAACCCCCGCATCGCCCACCGCCACAAACTCGACGCGAATCCACAGATCGCGCGAAGCGATGACGACGGGGTATTGTGATCGCAACGCGGTTTCCTGTCAATGGAGAATCCGTGCAGGTCTCTGGCATCCGGCGTGCGCGGTGCTTGCCGCCGGGGTTTCGCCGGCGTTAGTTCAAGACCGCAGGGCGGTGTTTTCCGGATCGTAGACTGGGTCGGCGACCACTGTGGCGCGGCAGCGCGCGCCCATGATCTCAATGCTGAGTTCGGTGCCGGGCGCGCACAATTCAGTCGAAAGCCAGCCGACCGCGAGGTGTTGATCGGTGCGCCAGCCATAGCCGCCGGAAGTGATGTAGCCGACGCAGTCGTGGCCGCGCACAATCGGCTCCGAGCCCCAGCAGCCGGCGGCATTGGGGGATTCGAAGGTCACCGTGGCGAGCGACTTAGGCGGCGGCGCCTGCCGTTCGCGCGATACCGCTTCGCCGCCGATGACCTGCGACTTCTCCGCGAGATCAAGGCGGCAGAAGCGATCGAGTCCGGCCGCCATCGGAGTGATTTCAGCGCTGATCTCGGCGCCCCAACTGCGATAGCCTTTCTCCAGGCGCAGATGCGATAGCGCGCGGCTGCCCGCCAGCCGCAGGCCGTGACGCGCGCCCGCTGCGGTCAGCGCATCGAACAATGCCGGCTGCGCGTCCATCGGGCAGTGCAACTCCCAGCCTAGTTCGCCGGCGTAGGAAAGCCGCAGCGCTCGGCAGCGCGTGCCTTGGATGTCGATATCGCGCCAATGCATGAACGGGAAGTCGGCATTGGACAGTTGAGCGTCGCTGACCTCCGACAGCAGGCGGCGCGCGGCCGGCCCGCTCAGCCCAAGCGCGGCGATCTGCGCGGTCGCCGGGCGAATCGAGACATCCCAGTCGCCTTTGTGCCGCTCCATCCAGCGTTGGTAGATCCCCTCGGCCAGAGTCGCGCCGACGAGATAGAAATCGTTGTCGGCCAGCCGCGCGACAACCAAGTCGCCGATGATGCCGCCGCGTTGATTGAGCATCAGGCCAAGCGCGATTTTGCCGATTGGCGGCAGGCGGTTGGCGTTGATGCGGTTGAGGAACGCCTCCGCGTCGGCGCCGGTCACGCGCCATTTGGAATAGGACGACAGTTCGAACAGCGCCGCCGCGGTGTGGGTCGCGCGCGCCTCCTCGCCGACATACCGCCACCAGTTCGGCCTAGCGAAGGAGGGCTGGTCGCGAGCGGCGACCCCTTCGGGCGCGAACCACAACGGACGTTCCCATGCGCGCGCTTGTCCCATGACTGCGCCGCGCTGCAGCAGGCGGCGATAGATCGGCGTGGTTTGCACCGGACGGCCGCTGTCGCGCTCCAAATGCGGGTACAAGATTTCATAGCGCAACGGGAAGATGTCGTGCACGCGGGCGCGGGCGAATTCGCGATGGCTCCAGTCGCCGTAGCGCGCCACATCCATGAACGACAAGTCCATCGCGGTCTCGCCGTGCAGTATCCATTCCGAAAGCGCGAGCCCGATGCCGCCGCCTTGGGCGATGCCGCTCAAGAATCCGCATGCGACGAAAAAGTTGGGCACGCCGGGCAGCGGACCGATCAGCCCGCGCCCGTCGGGCGAGAACGAGATCGCGCCGTTGACGATGCGCTTGATGCCGGCTTCGGCCAGCATCGGCACGCGGTGGTAAATCGCCGCCAGCCTCGGCTCCATGCGATCTAAGTCGGGCGAGAACAACTCCTGCCCGAAATCCCACGGCGCGGACTCGCCGCCCCACGCCGCGCGGCAGTCCTGCTCCCACGCGCCGAACAGCAGTCCCTTGCCCTCTTGGCGCAGATAGAACTGCGCGTCGGTGTCGCGGATCAGCGGCAATTCGGCACAGTGCGCGGCAACTTCAGGCACGGCGTCGGTCACCAGATAGTGGTGCTCCATGTTGACGATCGGCAGTTTCGCGCCAACCATCGCGGCGACCTCGTCGCCCCAGAAGCCGGCGGCGTTGACCACAATTTCGCATTCATATTCGATTTCGCGGTCGGTGCGCAGCCGCCACAGGCCGCTGCGCAGGCGATGAATCGCGGTCACCCGCGTGTTGCGGACGATTTTCGCCCCGTTGCGCCGCGCCGCCGTGGCCAGTCCCATCGCCACGGAATGCGGATCGACGTAGCCTTCGTCCGGGTCCCACGCGCCGCCGACCAAGTCATCGGTGCGGATCATCGGAAATTTGGCGCGGATGTCGTCCGCGCCGACCAGTTCGTACCGCAGACCGAGCGCTTTGAATTTGCCGGCGAGGAACTTGAACTCCTCCATGCGCTCGCGGCTTTGCGCCAGAAAGAAGCCGCCGACGACATGGCTGCCGACCTCTTGCCCGATCTCCGTCGCCAGGCTGTCATACAGATTCATCGAATAGGCTTGCAGCGTGGACAGGTTGGGAATCGGGTTTTGGTTGTGCACATTGCCCGCCGCGTGCCAAGTCGCGCCGGCGGTCAGTTCGGCCCGCTCGATCAGCAGGGCTTCGCGGCATCCGGCCCGGGCCAAGTGGTACAGCACCGAGCAGCCGATGATTCCGCCGCCGATGATGATGATTCGCGCGTGTTGCAGCGATTCCCTCATTTGTTGCAACCCATTAAAATATGTGGCACATTTGAGCCAGAGCGCGGCGATTTTCCCTGAACCGGGCTGGGCGCGCAACACCTGAAAGCATTTCAATTTGAATGACACGATTCGACAGAGCGATGACGCCGGTGGAGCAAATCGAAGCGGATAATGATGGGACGCCCGCGCCGCTGTGCGCGTCCGGCGCGGATGCCGATGCGCACGGTTTTTTGCGCGCGCGGCTGACCGAGCTGCATTCCCGCCTCAGTCCGCAACAACGGCGCGCCGCCGAGGTGGTGCGCGACAAGTCCGATGAAGTGGCGAACTACTCGCTGCGCCGCGTGGCGCGGCACTACAACATCGCGCCGTCGCATTTCTCGCGGCTGGCGCGGACGATCGGCTACAGCGACTACGAAGCGCTTCGCAACGCCTGCCGCAGCGGCGTGCGCGCGCGCAGACTCACCTTCGCGCAAAAGGCCGCGGCCCTGCGCGACAAAAGTTTGTCGGCGCAATCCGGCTCTTTCGTGGTTCGCTACGGCGCCGAATCGATCAACAATATCGAGGCGATGCTGAATGAGATCGATCCGTCGGCGCTGGACGCCGTGGCCGAGAGTTTAGCCACCGCGCGGCGGGTGTTTCTCGCCGGAAACTTGAGTTCGGCGAATCTCATCGCGCACATGCAATACATGGCCGACATCGCCTTCGACAACTGGCACACTATTCACGCCAGCGCTTTCGGCAAACTGACCCATTTGCGCGCCGACGATGCGGTGCTGGTGCTCGGCTATGCGCCGTATGCGCGCGACTCGGTCGATATGGCGCGCATGGTCGCGAATGCGGGCGCGGACTTGGTCGCGGTCACCGATGACAACGCCTCGCCATTGGCGGAGTTTTCGCGCCATGTGATCTGCCTGCCGACCGACAGCACGCAATTCTTTCCGTCCTATGTTCCGGCGCTGGTCTTTCTGGAGGCGCTGATGGCGATGGTGGTGTGCCGCAGTTCGGCGGCGGTGCGCGGCCACATCGACGCGGCGGAAACGCATCGCTACAACACCGGCCAATACTGGGCCGATTCTTTTCATCCATCCAACAGGAGAACTCAACCATGAGCAAAATCAGTAAAACACTTGCGAAACTAATGCTGGCCGGCTGGCTGGCCATATCGCTTTCGCCCGCGGCCTTCGCTGGCACGCTCGACGACATCATCGCCAAAGGCAAGATCGTCGTCGGCGTCAAGGCGGACTACGCTCCGTGGGGTATGCGCGATGCCGGCGGCGCTGTCGTCGGCATGGAAATCGACATGGTGCGCGACTTAGCCAAGCGCATCGGCGACCAAGCGGGGAAACCGATCGAGGCGGAACTGGTGGTCGTGGTCTCCTCGAACCGAATGCAGTTTCTGGAGCAAGGCAAAATTGATCTGATGATCGCCACCATGTCGGACAAGCCGGATCGCCGCAAGGTGGTCGGCATTGTGCAGCCGAACTACTATTCATCGGGCGTCGCCGTTTTCGCCCACAAGGATTCCGGCATCAACAGTTGGGATTCGATCCGCGGCAAGAAAATCTGCGGCATCCAAGGCGCTTGGTATAACAAGGATCACGGACTCAAGCGCGGCGCCGAGATGGTCGCTTTCAAAGGGGTTGCCGAAGTGGAGGCTGCGCTGCTGGATGGGCGCTGCGTCGGCTGGCTGTATGACGATTCGGCGTTTGTTCCGCGCAAGGTCAACCAGCCCGATAAATGGCGCGACTACGCCATCGCCACTCCGGTGGTGGATGACGTGCCGTGGGGCGCGGCGGTGCGGCTGGATGATTTGAATCAGCCGATCGGCGCGGCGCTTTCCAACGCCATCATCGACTGGCACAAAAGCGGCACCATCATCGCCTTGGAGGAGAAATGGGGCATTCCCAAAACCCAATGGCCCGAGACGATGCGCGAGAAATGCTTGGCCGGCGACAAAGCCTGCAACGCGACACACGACCCGGGCGAATAGCCAGCCGTTATTCACCCTGCGGGCGGCGCAGTTCAGCCGTCGCCCGCAGGACTGCCCGGTGTTTTTGGCAAATTCTTTCAAGCATGTCGATTCCGCCGCATAAGGCGGGCATGGGGCGATAGTCGCGATGGAATCAATGTGGCAATGGTTTGAGTGGCTGTATGCGGCGCATGGCATCAAACTGACGATTTTCTACGATGTGTGGGATCGGGGGCGTTTCATCAACGGCATCTGGACTACCATCCATTTGTCGACGGTGTGCGTCGTTCTGTCGATCGTCATCGGTATCATCGGCGCTTGGCTGCAGGCATCGCCGTTGGCTTTGGTGCGCGGCTTGACGCGTGCCTATATGCAGTTCTTCCGCAACACGCCGCCGCTCATTCAACTGTATTTCTTCTACTTCGCGGTCGATGCGTTCTTGTCGGCGTCCATCGGCGAGCGCGGCGGGCTGCTGTCCAGCTACGGCTGGGCGGTGGTGTCGCTGTCGTTCTTCGCCGGCGCCTTCAACATCGAGATCTTCCGCGCCGGCATCGAATCGGTGCACAAGTCAACCGTCGAAGCGGCCGAAGCGCTGGGCTATACGCGGATGCAGGTCTATCGCCATGTCACCTTGCCGCTGGCCTATCGCGTGTGCCTGCCGGCGCTCAACAACAACCTGATCAACTTGGTCAAGACCACCACCGTCGCCTACGCCATCGCCGTTCCGGAAACGCTGTATGTGGCCAATCAAATTTGGTCGGACGAATACAATGTTTTTGAAATGATGAATGTGGTGTGGGCGGTGTACTTGGCGATCGTCGGTGCGTTGGTGTGGATGATGCATCGGTGGGAGGAGAAAATCCGCATCCCCGGCTTTGGCGCATCCGCATGAAGACGCACGCCGCGCTGCCGGTTCTCGCCGTTGCGCGCTTGTCGCGGCCGCTTGGCGTCGGCGACTGGGCGAACAATCTGATGCGGCGCGAGACCGTGCTGTCGCTGGCGGTTTTGTTGACGGCGTGGATCGCGGTTGATCAGGCTTGGGCGCAGTTCCAAGGGGATGTTGAGCAGACGGTTCTGCAGACCTTGCTGAAATGGTCGCCGTTGATGTTCTTCGGCCCCCCTGGCGAGTTCGGCGGGTTCGTGCTTAACATCGCGGTCAGTTTCATCTCGATGGCGCTCGGCACTTTCCTCGGCTTGTGGCTCGGCATCGGACAGGTGTCGCGGCTGCTGGCGTTGCGCCGCGTTTGCTGGGGGATTACGCAGTTATTCCGCAATTCGCCGTGGCTGGTGCTGCTGTTCTATTTCATGCTTCTGCTGCCTTTTCGCACCACTATTCTGGGTCGGGAATACGATATTCCGGGCTGGGGCAAGGCCGCCTTCGCCTTGTCGCTGCCGATCATGGCCAATGTCTCCGAGATCGTGCGCGGCGCCATCGTGTCGATCCCGACCGGGCAATGGGAGTCGGCCGAATCGCTCGCCTTTTCGCGCCGCCAGATCATGTGGGAGATTATTCTGCCGCAATGCGTCAAGCGCATGATTCCGCCGTGGATGAATTGGTATGCCATCCTCACCATGTCGACGCCGCTGATCTCGATTTTGGGCGTCAACGACGGTATGACGCTGACCCAAGGCGCGCTGGCGGCCGAGGGGCGCAGCGAGTTCTTGATTCCGATGTATTTGTGGCTGATGACGTGGTTTTTCCTATACAGTTATCCGATCGCGGAATGGACGCGGCGGTTGGAGAAAAAATACGCGATCGACCAATGATGCGCGAACAACGATGAACGACTGGACTCCAGACCTGCCGATTCTGTCGTTGAAGGATGTGCATAAATCCTTCGGCGAGTTGGAAGTGCTCAAGGGTGTTTCCATGGATGTGTTCAAAGGCGAGGTGGTGTGCATCATCGGCCCGTCCGGCTCCGGGAAATCCACGCTCATCCGCTGCATCAACGCGCTCAACGACATCCAGTCCGGCTCGATCACGGTGGAGGGCATCGAAGTTCATTCGCCGAATCTGGACAAACTGGCATTGCGCAAGAAAGTCGGCATGGTGTTCCAGCAATACAATTTGTTCCCGCATAAAACGGCGTTGGAGAATGTGATGATGGCGCCGATTCTGGTGCTCAAGAAAAATAAGGCGCAAGTCGAACGGCAAGCGCGCGCGCTGATCGAGAAAGTCCGGCTGACCGGCAAGGAGGACAGCTATCCCGGCGAGTTGTCGGGCGGGCAGCAGCAGCGGGTGGCGATCGCCCGTTCGCTGGCGATGGAGCCCGGCATCATGCTGTTCGATGAAGTCACCGCGGCGCTGGACCCGGAGACTGTGAAGGAGGTGCTGGTGACGATCAAGGAGCTGGCGGCGGAGGGCATGACCTGCTGTCTGGTCACGCATGAAATGGGCTTTGCGCGCGAGATCGCCGACCGGATTTATTTCACCGACCATGGCCGCATTGTCGAGTACGGACCGCCGAAGACCTTCTTCACCGATGCCAAGGACCCGCGCACACGCGAGTTCTTGAGTCAGATTCTATGATCGCAGTCGCCGCCGCGGCCGCTTGCCGCGCCTGACATGCCCGCGGCGACGCCACCAGCGCCACGCGGTTTTTTTAACTTGCCGATCTCCGCTCGCCCGCAAGCCGGTCACGCGGCATTGCTCGCAGTGCCTTATATGACGGCGACCGGGGATGCGTCCGCGTTGTGCGCCGAAGCACCGGAGGCGATGCGGCGCGTCAGCGCCGAGGTCAAGGCGGGGCGTTGGGATATCGACTTGCAGCGTCCGCTTTTCGCCGCTTCGCCGATTGACTTGGGATTTTTCGCGTCGTCGGGCGATGCGGCGACCGATCGCGACCAGTTGACGCGGCGCGCGTCCGAGATCATTCGCGCCGATGGAAGACCGCTGATTGTCGGCGGCGATGATTCGGTTTCCATTCCGCCGCTGCAAGCGCTGCGAACGTTGCGCGGCGGCGCGCATCTGGTGCAGATCGACGCGCACCTGGACTGGAAAGACCACTTGCGCGCGGAGCGGTGGGGGCGATCCAGCGTGATGCGGCGCGCATCGGAGATGCCGTGGATTAGCGCGATCACGCAAATCGGCCTACGCGGCGTCGGCACCGCGCTTGGCGCGGACGCGATGGCCGCGTCCGAGCACGGCACCTTGATCACCGCCCGAAAGATGAAAAGCCTGCGCGTCGACGACATGCTGCGGCATATTCAGGATGAACATGTGTATCTGACCTTGGACTTGGACGGCATCAACCCGGCGGAGATGCCGGCTGTGCCATCGCCTTCGCCGGGCGGGCCGGGGTTGGATGAAATCATCGAGATTATCCTCGCGCTGGCCGAACGGCATCGCTTGGTCGGCGCCAATCTGGTCGAATGCGCGCCGCGCCGCGATGTCGGCGGACTCGGAATGCGGGCGGCGGTGCGGTTGCTTGCGGTGCTCGCGGATGTGCTGAGCGTCGGGCGCGCCGCCGCCGATGCATAACGCATCGACGAACCGGCGCGATCGAGTTCGTTATACTTGCACGCATTCCACCGTCCGCCAAAACAGTTTCGCTGAATTGTGATTCGGAAAACTCGAATGACCGAAAAAATCGATAACGCGTTTGCCGCCGAAGAGTTGGGCGGGGTGGTGGGCGAGCCGACTTATTCGGGGGCGTTGAGTTTTGCGCGGCGGCGGTATTCGAAGGACTTGGCGCGGGCCGAGGTGGCGGTGACCGGGGTGCCGTTCGATGCCGCCACGACCAGTCGGCCGGGCGCGCGGTTCGGGCCGCGGGCGATTCGCGCCGCATCGGTCGAGGTGGCGTGGCAGCGGAACTGGCCGTGGGAGTTCGATCCGTTCGCGTTGCTGCGCACGGTGGACTACGG
>JBPCXC010000045.1:0-8663 GCA_051008875.1 bacterium | reverse complement strand
GGCTGGAGCACGGCTGCGATCAAGCCGCGGCGGTGCGCGCGCGCTTGGCGCAGCACGGCATCAAAGCCATCGCCACCGTCCGCGACTTGGGCGGCAACGAGCGCATCACCGGCGGCGTCGCCGACTGAATCAACGCGCTTACTTGCGCCGGACGAAGATGCCGGAGCGGGCTTTGGGGTCGAAGTAGGTGGACTTGGGCGGCATCAGCGCGCCGGCGTCGGCGACGGTCATCAACTGCTCGATCGAGGTGGCGAAGCAGGCGAAGCAGACCGCCCAGCCTTCGGCGCATTTGCGGCGCAGGCCGTCGTTGCCGAGCACGCCGGAGACGTAGTCCAGGCGCGGGTCGCTGCGCATGTCGGCGATGCCGAGGATCGGCGCGAGGATGTGGTTCTGCAGGATCGACACGTCAAGCGATTCGACCGGGTCGTCGGCGTCGACCAAGCCGTCGTTGAGCGCCAAGCGATACCAGCGGTCGTTGACCAGCATGGCGAACTCGCCGTGGCGCGTCGGCTCAAATGTCGCGCCGTCGGGCATGCGCTGCACCGCGAAGTCGCGCGCCAACGCGTCGGCGAGTTGCGTCTCGTCGAGTCCGTTCAGGTCGCGCACCGCGCGGTGGAACGGCAGCAGCACCAGTTCGTCGGCGCAGAACAACACCACCAGCAGTTGGTTGTACGGCGCGTCTTCGTCGTCGCGGTTGCGGTCGCCATTGCGTTTGTCGTCGCCGTCGTCGTCGTTATCGTCGTTACGGTCGCCGTCGCCGCGCATCATCTGCGCGTAGCGCCAGCCGGAGGCGGCGCGGTGGTGGCCGTCGGTCAGGTAGGTGATGTCGATGCGCGCGAACAAGTCCTGCAGTCGCCGTTGCGCCGCGCCGTCCTCGATGCACCACACTTGTTGCGCGACGCCGTCGGCGGAGGTGAAGTCCAACTGCGGCGGCTGGCGCACATGCTCGGCGATCGCGGCGGCGATTTCGTCGTCGCGCGGATAGGCGAGGCAGATCGGGCTCGACGACACGCCGACCACTTGCTGGTACGCCGTCAGCAAGTCCTCCTTGTCGCTGCGGGTGCTCTCGTGCTTGCGCAGTCGGCCGTGGTGGTATTCGTCCACCGAGACTTCGCAGACCACGCCGGTCTGGCGGTGCGCGCCGAGAGTCAGGCGATAGAGGAACAGGCACGGTTGCGTCAAGCGGTTGAACGAGCCGTCGGCGAGCCGCTCCTCCAAGTTGGCTTTGTTCAGCGCCAGCAGTTGCTCGGCGCTCGGCTGCGCGTCGGCGGGGAAGTCCTCGCGCAGGCGCATGCAGTTGAGGTAGTTGTGCGCGTTGGCTTCGGCGAACTCGCGGCGCATCTCCGGCGAGACCGCGTCATACGCCGGCGAGACCACCTGCTCGGCGCGCTCCGGCGCGACCAGATAGCCGTCGAACGGCTTGATCCGCGGCATCAGCCCGCCGCGCCTTCGTTGTCGGCGCTGTCGTTAGCGGAGTTGTCGTCGGCGGGGTTGGCGGCGCGGAATGTTGCCATGAACTCGGTCAGCGCGGCGACGCCTTCGACCGGCATCGCGTTGTACAAACTGGCGCGGCAGCCGCCGACGTCGCGATGGCCTTTGAGATTGACCAGTCCGGCGGCGTCGCTTTCGGCGATGAACTTTTTCTCCAACGCCTCGCTCGGCAGGCGGAACACCACGTTCATGTGCGAGCGCGAGGCGACTTCCACCGGGCAGTCGTAGTAGCCGCCGCTTTGATCGATCGCGTCGTATAGCCTGTTCGCCTTGTCCGCCGCGCCGCGCTCCATCGCCGCCAGTCCGCCTTGCGCCTTCATCCACTTCAGTACCTTGCCGAACATGTAGATGGCGAACACCGGCGGGGTGTTGAACATCGACTCCTTGGCGGCGTGGATGTCGTAGCGCAGGTAGCGTCCGAGGTCGCGGTTGGTGCGCGCGAGGATCGACTTGCGCACGAACACCACCGCCAAGCCGGCAGGTCCGAGATTTTTTTGCGCGCCGCCGTACACCAGATCGAATCGCTCCCACGGAATCGGGCGCGACATGTACTCCGACGACATGTCGCCGACCAGCGGCACCTCGACCTGCGGCCACTGCGCGAAGCGGATGCCGCCGATGGTCTCGTTGGTGGTGATGTGCAGGTATCTGGTGTTGGATTGCAGTTGCAGTTCATCGCTCGCCGGCATGCGCGCGTAGCGACTCTCGGCGCCGTCCCAGGCGAGGTAGGTGTCGCCATAGAACGCGGCGTCGGCGATCGCGCCTTTCGCCCATGCGCCGGAATGCACATACGCGCCTTTTTGTCCGTCGCGCAGCAGGTTCATCGGCACCATCGAGAACTGCAGCATCGCGCCGCCTTGCAAGAACAGCACTTGGAACTCGTCCGGCGCTTGGAACATCTCCATCGCCAGCGCCGTCGCCTCGTCCGCCACCGCCGCGAAATGCTTGCCGCGATGGCTCATCTCGATCAGCGACATGCCGGCGCCGTGGTAGTCGACGAATTCCTGCTGCGCTTGCTCGAGCACTTCGAGTGGCAAGGTGCAAGGTCCGGCGCTGAAGTTGTGCTTGCGGTCGGTCATGGCGGCGATGGGTTGGTGATCTGGAATGGATTGAAGAGTCGGAGTCGCGCGTCGGCAAGTTGCGAGTCGTTAAGTCGCACGTCAAAGTTCGTTCGTCAAAAGTTGCGCGTCAAGATTCGCGCGTCAAGATTCGTTAACGCAATGCAGCAAGTCGCCTTGCTTGTATGACTCGATCACCCGCAGCGCGCCGTCGGCGACCGCGTTCTGCGCTTGCGCGGTGGAGGCGCCGATGTGATGCGTGCCGTACACGCACGGATGATTGGCGAGCGCGGATTCGAACGCGCCTTCGCCGCTCGCCGGCTCGTTTCGATAGACGTCGAGTCCGGCGCGGATGCCGCGCGCGTCCATCGCCCGAATCAACGCCGCTTCGTCGACCAACTCGCCGCGCGAGGTGTTGATCAAGATCGCGCCGTCGCGCATATTGGCGAGGAAGTCGTCGTCCACCAGCCCGGCGTTGTCGGCGGTCAGCGGCAGGTGCAAGGTGATGACGTCGCTGCGCGCGACCAACGCTTCGGTGCTGTCGGCTTCGGCGATGTCGAACGCCTCGATCGTTCGTTGCGTGCGCGCCGAGCGAACGGGCTTGGCGACCACGCCGACGCGCATGCCGAACGCGTGCGCGCGTTGCGCCACCGCCGCGCCGATCGCGCCTAAGCCGAGGATGCCGATGGCGCGGCCGTGCAGCCCTTGCGCCTTGGCGTATTCCTTTTTGCGCCATCGTCCGGCGCGCAGGTCGGCGACGTTGTCGGCGATGCGGCGGTCGAGCGCGATGATCAAGCCGAGCACCAACTCCGCCACCGCCGCCGAGTTCGCGCCGGGCACATTGCACACGCGCACGCCGCGCGCGCGCGCATGCGCCTTGTCAATGGTGTTGGTGCCGGCGCCGGCGCGGATGATGAGTTTCAGCCGCGGCGCGGCGTCGATCATCGCCGCGTTTATCTTGGTGCTGCGCACAATTAGAATCTCGTTTTCGCCGAGCGCGCCGGCGAGCGCGTCGCCGTCCAAGTTCGGCTCGAACGCGACCGCATCGCCGCCGGCCGCGAGCGCGTCTCGATGCGCTGGCGGGAAACTATCGGCGATCAGTATCTTCATCGGCGGGCGTGGTCGAGCGGATCATGGTCGGGCGGGAGGCGTAAGCGAAGTGGCGCGATTATAGCCGCCCGGCGCGCGCCGATACAAAGCCGAAGCGCGCCGCGTCGTTTAGCGTCGCGCCAAGATGCGCAGCATCCGTCGCAGCGGCTCGGCCGCGCCCCACAGCAACTGGTCGCCGACGGTGAACGCCGACAGATAGCACTCGCCGTCGCCACCGAGGTTAAGCCGGCGCACGCGGCCGACGGCGATGTCGAGGGTGCCGGTCACCGCCGCCGGAGTCAGCCGCGCCAGCGTCTGCGCGCGATCGTTCGGCACCAACTTCACCCAGTCGTTGCCGCGCGCGATGATCTCGCCGATCTCGTCCTCCGCCAGCACCTGCTTGAGTTTGATCGTGAACGCCTGGCTGTGGCAGCGCAGCACGCCGACGCGCACGCAAGTGCTCTCGATCGGAATCGGCGCGCTGCTCGGCGGCTGCCCGAGCGCCTTGCCGAGGATCTTGTTGGTCTCGGCCAGCCCCTTCATCTCCTCGCGGCTGACGCCCGACTGCAAGTCGCGATCGACCCACGGCAGCAAACTGTTGGCGAGCGGGAATCCGATCTCGGCGGTCGGCGCTTGTTCGCCGCGCAACGCATCGTTGGTTGCTTGGTCGATCGCCAGGATCGAACTGCCGCCGTCCGCCAGCAACGCCTCGGCGCCGCGATGCGCATGCCCCATCTGCGCCAGGAACTCGCGCATCTGCCGCGCGCCGCCGCCGGAGATGGCTTGATAGGTGGCGACCGTCATCCACTCCACAAGATCGGCGTTGAACAAGCCGTCGAGCGCCATCATCATCAGGCTGACGGTGCAGTTGCCGCCGATGAAATCGCGGTGGCCGTCGGCCAGCCCTTGTTCGATCACCGGCAGATTGACCGGGTCGAGCACGATCGTCGCGCTCTCCTCCAAGCGCAGCGTCGAGGCCGCGTCGATCCAATACCCGCGCCAGCCGCGCCCGCGCAGTTGCGGGTGGATCGCGGCGGTGTAGTCGCCGCCCTGGCAGGTGACGATGACGTCCATCTCGGCGAGCGCGTCGAGGTCGTCGGCGTCCACCAGCGCCGACGTTTCGCGCCCGATGTCCGGCCCCGGCCGACCGGCTTGCGAGGTGGTGAAGAACACCGCCCGCCCGATGCGCGCGAAATCGCCCTCGGCGATCATGCGCTGCAACAACACCGACCCGACCATGCCGCGCCAGCCGACGAACCCCACGCGATTCAATTCCATACTGCGAAACCTAATTTAAGCAATGACACGATTATAACGCCTTTGCCGCCGCCACCGTCATTCCCGCAGCCATCTCCCCGCCGTCTTTGCGCGTATCAGGGATGATACGAGCAATCCACACTTGCGCAAGCGAGTGAGGCAAGCCGAAGGCTTGCTTGCTTTTGATGCGGGCGGTGAGCGCAGTCCGCGCACAATCACTTCGTCCGCTATACAATGTACGCCATGCTCGCGCCGCATCCGACGCATCCGATGCAGACCGATTCCACTTCGCCCAACGCGCCCAACGCGCCGCGCCACGCCGACTCGTATTGGGCGGCGAGCGCCGGCGATGAGGTGGACGCGCCCGCGTTGCGCGGCGTGCGCGAGACCGACGCGGTGATCGTCGGCGGCGGCTTCACCGGCTTGCGCGCGGCGTTGCGACTGGCCGAAGCCGGCGCCTCGGTGTTGCTGCTGGAGGCCGCGCGCATCGGCTGGGGCGCGTCCGGGCGCAACGGCGGGCAGGCCAATCCGCTGCCGCCGATGAACACCCCCGCCGACCTCGAGCGTCGCTTCGGCGCGGCGCGCGCCGAGCGCATCGCGCGCACGATGCTCGACAGCGCGGACGAGTTGTTCGACTTGATCGCGCGCTATTCGCTCGACTGCGACGCGCGTCGCAACGGCTGGTTGCGCGTCGCGCATTGCTCCGGCGCGGCGGCGACGATGCGCCAGCATTGCGAGCAGTGGCGCGCCGCCGGCGCCGACATCGAGTTCTGCGACGGCGATGAACTGGCGCGGCGCTTGGGCAGCGGACGGTTCAAAATCGGCGCGTTGATGCGCGCCGCCGGCTGCATCCATCCATTGCGCTATGCGCGCGCGCTGGCGCGTTGCGCCGCCGACTCGGGCGCCACGCTATGCGCGCAGAGTCCGGCGCTTAATCTGCGCCGCGCGCGCGAGCGATGGGAGATCGAAACCCCCGCCGGCCGCGTCCGCGCGCGGCAGGTATTGTTGTGCACCAACGGCTACACCGACCGCTTGCTGCCGGGACTCGCCACGTCGATCCTGCCGCTGACCTCGGTGCAGATGGCGACGCAGCCGCTGCCGAGCGACATCGCCGCCGAAATCCTGCCCGCCGGGCACACCTTCGCCGACACCCGGCGGACGATTTTCTACGGTCGCCTCGAGCCGAACCGGCGCTTCATCCTCGGCAGCCTCGGACGCTTCGGCGGCGACGGCGTGCCGGCCGACTTCCGCCGTCTGCGCCGCGAAGCCGCGCGCCTCTTCCCCGGCCTGCGCGCGGCGCGCTGGGACTATCGATGGGGCGGACGCATCGCGCTGACCGCCGACCGCGTCCCGCACCTGCACGAGCCCGCGCCGGGCGTCCTCGCTGGCCTCGGCTACAGCGGCCGCGGCGTCGCGCTGGCGAATGTGATGGGACGCATCCTCGCCGACCGCGCGCTCGGACAAGCCGCCGACGAGACGCCGTTCCCGACCGCGCCAATCCAAAACCACCCCCCGACGCGACTACGCTCCCACGCCGTGCCGCTGGCGATGGGCTGGATGCGACTGCGCGACCGGATGGAGATTAAGTGAAGCGCGGGCGGGTAAGTGAAGCGTGGGCGGCTCGCCTCTGCGCTCGCCGTCATTGCGCGCATCGTCGCTGATACGCGCCTCGCGAACTCACCGCATTCGCGAAAAACCACTCCCGCCGATCCCCATCGCAAAAAACCTCCCGCCGCCGTCATTCCGGCAGGTACGCCGGAATCCAGTTGCCCATGGATGGCGATCTTCAAACTGGCGCGGTGGTGTGAACAAGTCGTGGGATTCCCGCCCACACCAAAACCAAGCAGCCCTTCGGTCTGCATCACTCGCTTGCGCGAGTGTGGATTCCCGCTCAACAGACTGCGGGAATGACGGCGAGGGATGTGTTGCGGGAATGACGGCGGGGGTGGAGTTGCCGGAAAAACGCTCGGAGCGTTTTTTCGCGCGCGCGAGCGAGTCCGAAGGGCGCGTATCAAGATGATACGCGCAATGACGGAGGGCGATGCCGCAGCAATGACGGCGGCGCGCGCTGGCGTGCGCAGCATCCAACTCTCCAAGATCCACGCCGCCTACACCCTCGGCGCGTCGTGTGCGCAACTGTTGTTCCGCGTCATCCTTCCGAACGCGCTGCCGGAGATCTTCACCTGCATGCGCGTCGCCATGGGCGTGTGCTGGGGCACTGTGGTGGCGGCCGAACTGGTCGCCGCGGAATCGAGCATCGGCTTCATGATCATGGTCGCCAGCACCTTCTTGTCGACCGATATTGTGGTCATGGGGGTAATCATCATCGGCGTCATCGGCTACGGCATCGACCTGCTGATGCGCCGTCTGGAGGCGCGACTAATCCCGTGGAAGGGCAAAGGCTGACGCGCGCGGTCGGCGGGCGCGACGGCGGTGCCGGCGATTTGCGGCGATTGGAATTAAATCTTGCGGATTTCCCGTCGGGACGGTAGAATCGGCGGTTGGGAGAGATTGGAATCAACCTGTCCGCGCGTCCGCATTCGGGCGCGATTCACCATTCACCGAACCCCGAACGAATCATGGCACTAACCGCCGCGGACAAGTCCGCTATCGTCGAGCAGCACCAGCGCCAGGCTGGCGACACCGGCTCGCCGGAGGTGCAGATCGCGCTGATGACCGCGCGTATCCAAGACCTCTCCGATCATTTCAAGACGCATGCGCACGACCACCATTCCCGCCAAGGGCTGCTGCGCCTGGTCAATCATCGGCGCAAACTGCTGAGTTATCTCAGGAAATCCGACATCGAGCGCTATCGCGCGCTGATCAGCCAACTCGGCTTGCGCAAATAACCGCGCAACCGCGCAGCCGCAAATAGCCGCGCAGCCGCGCATAACCGCGCAGTCGCGCCTTCGCCTTATCCCTGCAGTAGTCCAATGAGTCAATCGTGGAGTCAAACGTGAGCAAAACAGTCAAGACATTTCAATACGGCGCGCATCAAGTGCGCCTCGAGACCGGCGCGGTCGCGCGCCAAGCCGACGGCGCGGTGATCGCCAGCATGGGCGACACCGTGGTGATGGTCACCGTGGTCGGCCGCCGCGAGCGCGGGCATCTCGACTTCTTCCCGCTGACCGTGGACTACGAGGAGCGCACCTACGCCGCCGGCAAGATTCCCGGTGGCTTCTTCAAGCGCGAGGGACGGCCGTCGGAGAACGCGGTGCTGACCTGCCGCTTGATCGACCGCCCGATCCGCCCGCTGTTCCCGAAGGGCTACATGAACGAGGTGCAGGTGATCGTCACCGTGCTGTCGGTCGACCCGCAGATCAACCCCGACATCCTCGCCCTGATCGGCGCCTCGGCGGCGCTCGAGTTGTCCGGCATCCCGTTCAACGGACCGATCGGCGCGGCGCGGGTCGGCTTCATCAATGGCGAATACGTGCTCAACCCGGAAGTCGCGCAACTCGAAAAATCCGCGCTTGACTTGGTCGTCGCCGGCACCGAAAGCGCGGTGTCGATGGTCGAGTCGAAGGCCGATTCGCTCAGCGAAGAGCAGATGCTCGGTGCGGTGATGTTCGGCCACGAGCAAAGCCAGACGGCGATCGGCGCGATCAAGGAGTTGGCGCGCGAAGCCGGCAAGGAGCGTTGGTCGTGGCAGCCGCCGCAGCGCGACCAGAGCCTCACCGAGCGTGTCGGCGCCGAGGCCGGCGAGCGCATCGAGCAGGCATATCGGATCGAGGACAAGGCGCAGCGCCAGACCGCGCTGGCCGAGAT
>JBPCXC010000044.1:0-10566 GCA_051008875.1 bacterium | reverse complement strand
GTCTTGTAGTCGATCAACGCCAGCGCGCCGTCCGCCATGCAATCGATGCGATCGATCTTGAAAGCGAGTTCAAGCCCCTCCAACGCCAACTCGCGCTCCTGTTCCATCGCTTGCACTTCGAAACTTTGCGCGCGTTGTTGTTCGGCGGCGAACCATTCGCGCAACGTGTCGCGCACCCATTCCTCCTGGACTTGCTGGAAGCCGGCCGCATCGTAGCCGCTCAAGAAACGATACCGCGTGCCCGCGTCCGCCGCCGCGTCGCGCAGAATCACATCGAGTTGATCGGGCTCGAGCGATTCCAGACGATGCGACGATTCGATTTTTTGCCATGCCAACTGCAACGCGTAGTGAATCAACTTGCCGCGCTCGATCGGCGTCAACCCGGGCTCGCGCGATTCTACTTCGCACGCGCCGAGGCGGTGAATGGCGAACGCGCGGAACGGACATTTTGCTTGATCTGTAATCACCGAGGTTCCGCCGCGCGCCGCGCCGCGCGCCAATGCCGGCGCGCGCTGGTCGTCGAATCGCTCCAACTCGATTCGGGACTCGTGCACGATTTGAATCGGCGTTTCAAACGCGATCGTTTCGTCGTCGTCGCGGACCAAGTCGCCGCAGTCACCGAGCAACGGACTCGGCTCGGTCTCGACTTCGTCGCGCACGCGCGCGCGCGACAGCACCGCCTCGTCCGCCGAAGCGAGCAGTCGCCGCTGCTGCGCGCGGGCGTGTTCGCGGCTGGTCTCGAGCGACGCCTCGGTCACGCCGGCGGCGCGCTGCAAGTCCGGCGCGATGAACGGATTGACGCGCTGCGGCGGCGGCCAGTCGGCCTCGACCAAGCCGCCGAACCACAGCGCGTCGAAGCGCTGCCCGGCGGCTTCGGCGATGCCGAGCACCTGCACCGGCTGCGCGCGCGCCTCGACTTGGAAGACTTGCTCGTCGAGTTGCCGCCGCAGAGCGCTAAGCGCGCCGGCGGCGGTCATCGGCGCGGCGGTCAAGTCGAGCCGCGCCAACTCGCGCAACTGCCGCCGCACCGCGCGCGCAACCTGAAACTCATCGCTGTCGAGCGCGCGCTCGCCGGGCCAGCCGAGTTGCGTAAGCCACTGATCGAACCGCCGCGCCCAATGTCCGGCCGGATGCTTCTTCTCAATGCCATGCAACAACTCCGCCGCCCGACGCAACGCCGCGACTAGTTGCGGGCAAGCGATTGACGAATCGGCGTTGGCGCTTGCGTCGTCGCTCACGCCGTCGTTCGCATTGTCGCTTGCGCCATCGTTCGCATCGCCAACATCGCCGATCAACTCGCGCAGCAGTCGGGCGAAGCGAATCTGATATGGCAACCGTCGTCGCAGTCGTTGCGCGAGTCGTGCGCGCGCGGTGGCTTCGCTGTCGGCGCTGCGGAGGAAGGGCGAGCGGACCAATCGTTCGACCATCTCCAGCGAAAGCGGCGCGCCGCTCATCGGTGCCAACGCGACCAGTGCCGCTTGCGCCGGTGGGTAGCGCGCCAGTTGCGCGCCCAGCGACAAGTGATAGGGCAAGTCGGCGCTGGTGGTCGGCGCGGTCAGTTGCCGCGGACACAGGACTTGCCGCAGCGCGTAGTCGATCGCGTCGGCAACTTGGTCGAGATTCGGCGCGACGATGGCGATGCGCGCGTTGGCGTCGCGCTGCAGATGCGCCCGCGCCCAGTGCGCCGCGGCGAGCCATTGCGCGGCTTCGTCGTCGCATTCGCGCGATGCGATCGTCGCGCGCTCGCCTTCCGGCGCGAGATGCTCGGCTTCGACTCCGCATTGGCGCAGCGCATCGAGCAGCGCTTGCTGCTGCGGCAACAAGCGGTCGAAGCCGGCGAATGCGATTCGGTGCGGCAATCGTTGCGCCGCATCGGACGAGTCGGTCAGCGCCGCGCACAACAAGTCGCAGGCGCGATGCGGATCAATCCAATCGTGCTCGGCGCATTTTTGTTGATAGCGCCGCGCCCAGCGCAGCCAACTGCGATGGTCGTCGTGGCTGGACTTGGCGCAGTGGTCGAGGTTGATGCGCCAGTCGTGCGCCATGCGCCACGTCCGCGCCGCGAGGTTCGCGCTCGCGCGCGAGTTCCACAGCGGCGCTTCGTTGCGCGCGCCGATGTCGTCGCGGATGATGCGCTCCCACGCCGCCGCGAGTTGCGCGCGGTCGAGCAACGCCTGCCCCGGTGCGGCGACGCCGAGGTCGCTCCACAAGCGCCGCACCAAGGCGTCGTACGGCAGCGCGTTGGCGCTCTCCCACGCGGCGCATCCGGCGGCGAGTTGGCGCTGGTCGAACGCGCGGCGCAACTCGCGCGCGAGTCGCGCGGTCGCGGTCACCACCACGGCGCCGTCGGTCAGTCGATCAACGATCGAATCCTGCGCGGGCATCGGCCGGTCGGTATGTGCGGCGGGCGGCGGGAGCGCGGGTGGTGAATGGCGAAACGCGGGTGGCGGAGTGCCGGCGGCGAACCGCGGGAGCGCGGTCGGCGTCCGGTCGGTCGCGCGGTGCTCAGTCGGGCGCGACGTGCGCGATCGTCTCCATCCGCTCGGCGAGGTCGAAGTCGAGTTGCGTCAAGCCGCCGGATTCATGCGTGGTCAAGGCGACTTCGACGGTCTTATAGACGTTGCGCCATTCGGGATGGTGGTTCATCCGCTCCGCCGCCAGCGCGGCTTGCGTCATGAAGCCGAACGCTTCGATGAAGTCGCGGAACACGAAAGTCTTGCGCAGTTCGCCGCCGCGGACTTCCCACGGCGCGGCGGCGGCGTTGAGGCGCGCGAGCGCGCCTTCGATCGCGGCGGCGGAGAGTTTTTCGGCGGGCATGGGGGACTCCAAGAAGAATGCGGACGGGGAATGCGAGTGAAGAATGCGCGGGCGGATGATGCGTGGGAACGCGCGGCGATTATAGCAAGCCTGCGTCTTGCTCGGTTGATGTCAAGCGGCGTGTCACGGATTTGTGCGGTGCGCCAACGAAAAAACGCCTTGGCGGTTTTCTCTCCAAGCGCACGCCGCGCCCCGCAACATTTGCGCCGCGCGCACCAATCGGGCAGAATCCGCGACCGGGCCATCATTCGAATCAAGCAAGTCCGAGGCAAGCGCACCGTGACCCATTCCGGCAAACCGGGTTTCGCCCGACGCAGAATCGACGCGATGCTGGCCGGCAGCGGGGTCGAGATCGACGGGCCGAATCCGTGGGATCCGCAGGTCGGCAATCCGGCGTTCTTTCGGCGGGTGCTGGTCAACGGCTCGCTCGGGCTGGGCGAATCCTATGTCGATGGCTGGTGGGATTGCGCGCGGCTGGACGAGATGTACAACCGCCTGCTGCGCTCGCCGCGCATCGCCGATCGGGCGTTCATCGCCTACGCGCTGCCGTATGCGCGCGCGCTGTTCGCCAACCTGCAGACGCGCGCGCGCGCGTTCAAGGTCGGCGAGGCGCATTACGATCTCGGCAACGACTTGTATCGCGCGATGCTCGACCGGCGCATGGTCTATACCTGTGGCTACTGGCGCGACGCCGACAATCTCGACGACGCGCAACTGCACAAACTCGAACTGGCCTGCCGCAAACTCGATCTGCGCGCCGGCATGCGCGTGCTCGACATCGGCTGCGGCTGGGGCGGCTTCGCCAAGCACGCGGCGAAGCACCACGGCGTCGAGGTGGTCGGCGTGACCGTGTCCAAAGAGCAGGTCGAACTCGGCCGCGAACTGTGCCGCGGCTTGCCGGTGGAGTTGCGCCTGCAGGACTACCGCGACGTCGCCGAGCGTTTCGACGCGATCGTCTCGCTCGGCATGTTCGAGCACGTCGGCCACAAGAACTACCGCACTTATATGCGCTGCGCGCGCGACTGCCTGCGCCCGCGCGGCAAGTTCCTGCTGCACACCATCGGCAAGAATCATTCGCGCGCCGGAGTCGATCCGTGGATCGCGAAACACATCTTCCCCAACGGCGAGATCCCGTCGCTGCGGCAGATCTCGGCGGCGTGCGAGGAGATGCTGATCATCGAGGACGTGCACAACTTCGGCGCCGACTACGACCACACGCTGATGGCGTGGTTCGACAACTTCGACCGCGCCTGGCCGCAACTGCGCGCGAATCTGCCGCAGCGATTCCACCGCCGCTTCCATCGCATCTGGAAGTATTATCTGCACGTGTGCGCCGGCGCGTTCCGCGCGCGCAATCTGCAGTTGTGGCAGATCGTGCTGTCCGCCGGCGACGCCGAAGGCGCGTATCGGCGACCGGACTTGTGATCGCGTTCGTCACTGTCACCGCCGCCGTCATTGCGCGTATCATCCATGATACGCGCCCTTCGGGCTCGCTTGCGCTCGCGAAAAAACGCTCCGGGCGTTTTTTTCCCGCAGTCCCGACCACCGTCATTCCCGCAGTCTTTAAGCGGGAATCTCTTTTTCTTTTCGCCGCCACCGTTTTTTGATTCGCCATGCCACAGATTCTTTCACCCGAACACGCATCGCACTACGCATCCGAATTCGCCCGCCGCGGATTCCTGTCGCCGGTGGATGTGCTCGACGCCGACTGCGCGCGTCGCCACCGCGATTGCGTCGAACGCGCCGAGGCGCGACTCGGCGCGGTGCATTACAAGGCGAAGATGCACACCATCCTGCGCTCGGCGCACGAGTTGGCGACGCATCCGCGGATGCTCGATGTGGTCGAGGCGATCCTCGGCGCCGACATCCTGCTGTACAACACCACCTACATCATCAAGGAGCCGAACTCGCCGGCGCATGTCAGTTGGCATCAGGACTTGACCTACTGGGGGCTGGACCGCGACGACCAGGTGTCGGCGTGGCTCGCGCTGTCGCCCGCCGACGAGCGCGGCGGCTGCATGCGCATGCTGCCCGGCAGCCACGCGCTCGGCGCGCGCGCGCACGACACCTCGCGCGACGACGCGCACAACGTGCTGTTCCAAAGCCAGCGCGTGGACGGCGTGCGCGAAGCCGACGCGGTGGCGTGCCCGCTGGCGCCGGGGCAGGCGTCGTTCCATCACGGCTGGACGCTGCACGCCTCCACCCCGAACCGCGGCGACGACCGCCGCATCGGCCTCAACATCCAATACATCGCGCCGCATGTGCGCCAGACCAAGTCGCCCGGCTACAGCGCGATGCTGGTGCGCGGCGTCGACCGCTTCGGCCACTACGCGCCCGAGTCGCCGCCGCGCCGCGACTTCGACCCGAAAGCGCTGGCGTGGCGCGACCGCGCGGACGAACTGCATCAGCGAATCGCCGGCACCGACGCGGGGTGACGATTCGGTTTCGCGCTCGGTGCGAGTGACGGTGGCGATGTGCTCGGTGCCGTCGTTGCGGCTTGGACGCCGGAAAAAACCCATCGCCGTCATTCCGGCGCTCACTCCCCCGCCGTCTTTGCGCGTATCATCCTGATACGCGCCCTTCGGACTCGCGTTGCTCGCGAAAATCCTCCCCCGCCGTCATTCCCGCAGTCTGTTGAGCGGGAATCCACACTCGCGAACGCGAGTGAGGCAAGCCGAAGGCTTGCTTGCTTTTCGACGCATTGCGCCAGAGTTCAAAGTCATCCATGGCGACAGCGCCGAAAAGAAAAAGAGATTCCCGCTTTAAAGACTGCGGGAATGACGGCGGAGGAGTGACGGCGACGGCGACGATTCGCGTTCGCGTTCGCTGACGCGATCGCCTCAGCAATACACCGCGTTGCGGGTTTTTTGGCAATCATCACCGCCCGTCCGCGCCCACGGTCGGTTCGCTTCCATTCGCCGGATCGCGTCTCGTTGCCGTTCCATCTCCCGCTCCGCCCATTCGGCATGCGCGCGCCGGGACTCGTCGTCGGTCATGCCTTCATACTGCGCGCGCGCGACCGTCGTCAACAACGCAACGCCGACCAGCAAAACACCGACGACAATCCGCTTGCGCGTGACGCCGCCGACGCGCGTTTTCGACTCGATGAACTTCATCGTCGCACGCCGTCGTCTTCCTTCGGAAAGCCGGCGAGGTGGACGCATTCGTCCTCCAGCACCAGCCCGGCGCCGATGACTTCGGCGGACTCGACGCGGACATCGGAGCCCAAGCCGATGGCGTCGTGCACCTCCTCGGCGGCGACGGCGAAGCGCTGCAAAAACGCGGTCGCGACCTCGCGCGCGGGGAGTTCGTCGCGCGCTTTGTCGGATGACTCGCCGGACGACTCGCCAGACGCTTCGCCGTACGCTTTGTCGCGCATCTTGCTGCGCATCTTGCGCCGCGTGTTGCCCGGTTGGTTCGCGCTTTCAAGCGCGTCGAGCGCGTGGCTGCCGACCAGTTTGGAGAAGTACTTGGCGCATTGCGCCGCGTCGGCGAACAAGTCGAAGCCGCTCGCTTCGCCGTCGATGGCGAACACCGCGCCGACTTGGCGCGGCGCCGGCGTCAAGCCGCGTTCATAGTCGGACAGCCGCGCGGTGGCGGACTCGTAGATGTCGTCCATCGCCGCGGTCGGCGCTTCGGCGGCGAAGGCGGCGCGCTTGTCGGCGATGCTGCTCCACACTTGCCCCTGGTCGGCGCGGCGCGACTTATGTTGGCGCAGATTGCGATTGACCTGCGCCATCTTGTCGCGCCGTCCGCGGCTGTAATGCATGTGGCGCGAGCCGTGGAACTTGCGGCTATTGCGACTCCACCGACCAGCCTCGACGCATGACACCGGAATCTCGGTCTTGACCCCGCCGGCGACCAGCAGCGACAAGTTGACCGTGCGATTCTGCTTGGCGCCGATCAACTGCTCGCCGTCGAGCAGGAACACCGGCTGCGCGGCGTGGTTGTCGAGCAGCAGCGTCGGCACGCTGCCGCCGTCGTCGATCTCGGTGACGCTGACCTGCTCGCGCTCGACCGCCTCGTCGAAGCCCAAGTAATCCGCCGTCTTGGCGCCGTCCGCGCGCGCCTGCGGGTCGTCGTGGAACAGCGGGAACATCGCCAAGTTGCCGGCGGCGACCGGCGCGCCGACGGCGATGTGCTCAAGGTGTTGCGCGAATTGATTCATGTCGTTTTCTCCGGTTGTTGTGTCCGCATCAGGGACGATGACGGCATTGAACGACAGCCGCTGGGTCATAACCTGACCCGGCAAAAAATGAATCGCGGAATTTTTTCCTTCACCGTCATTGCCCCCCCGCCGTCATTCCCGCAGTCTGTTAAGCGGGAAAAAATCGCCCGGAGCGATTTTTCGCGAGCGTAGCGAGCCCGCAGGGCGAGTATCGGGGATGATACGAGCAATCCACACTCGCGCAAGCGAGTGATGCCGGGCGAAGCCCTGCTGGTTGTTGGTGCGAACGGAGTCGCGCCGGCTTGCCCACACCACCCCGCCAGAGTTCAAATTGCCATCCATGGCAAATGGATTCCCCGCATCCCTGCGGGAATGACGGCATGAGTTTTGTTTTTCTTTGCCGTTACTCCCCGCGCGAATAGTTCCGTCGCGCCGCGTCCAATCTTTCGCGCACGATGCGGCGCAACTGCGGCGGCGCGAGCACTTCGGCGTCGGCGCCGTGGCGCAGGATGTCCATCACCAACTCCGACGGGTTGCTGTACGGCACCTCCAGTTCGTAGCCGTCGGCGCGCCACGCGCCGCGTTGCGCCGGATGCCACCGCTCGTGCGCGACCCACGCCGCCGCCGCGTGGCTGAAGCGAATCTTCGCGACCGCGCGCGGTCGGCCGGCGAAGATGCCGTACGATGCGCCGAGCGACGCGTCCAACTTCGCGTCGGCGACCTCGCGCGCGGCGTCGGTTAATGCGCCGAGCACTTGCAGGCGGTCGAGCGAAAAACTGCGCAAGCCGCGGCGCAGATGGCACCACGCATCCAAATACCAGTTGTTGCGGTAATGCACCAGACGCTGCGGCGACAGCGTGCGCTCGGACGCGTCGCCGCTCGACCTCGCGCGATAGCGCACGCGCAAACGACGGCGCGAGAACAACGCCGACGACACCGCGCGGAAGGTCTCGGCATCGACTTCGCGCGCGCCGATGGCGGGCACGCGCACCCGCCGGCGCAACGCCTCGGCGCTCGGCGCGCCGCGCGCCAGCAACGCCTCGATGCGCGCGCGCAACGGCGCCAGATGCGTCTCCAGCAAGTCGCTGTGCAACTCGTGCAGCACTTGATGAATCACCAGCAGCCCGCGCAACTCGCGCTCGTTGAACCACAGCCCGGGCAACTCGTATCGCCCGCCGTCGCCGTCGTCACCACCGCCGTCGTCGAAGTAATAACCGCCGCGCCGCAGGTCGTATTCCAACGGCGCGGCGAGCGCGCGCAAGTCGCGGATGGCGCGCTTGACAGTCGACTCGGAGCACTCCAGCCGCTCGCGCAGCACCGCCAGCGACACCGGATGGCGGCGCGCGCGGATGACTTGATAGAGGCGATAGATGCGGTCGAACTGTCGCATCGCCCGAGTTTATACCGCGCCGCGCGCGCGTGGCGGATCGGCTATAATTGCGCGCTGTTGCAACCGCTGAACGAGGATTGAAATGGCGAACCGCACAGTCCACTGCGTGGTGCTCAAGCGCGAGGCCGAGGCGCTCGACGCGCTGCCGTATCCGGGCGCGATCGGGCAGCGGGTGTTCGACCACGTGTCCAAGGAGGGCTGGACGCAATGGCTGGTGCGCCTGACCGCGATCATCAACGAGAACGGCCTGAACACCGCCGACCCGCGCGCGCTGGAGTTGATCGAGAAGCACATGAACGGCTTCTTCTTCGACGAAGGCGACTACGGCAAAGCACCGGCGGGCTTCCACCCGGCGCCGCCGCCGCGATAGTTCGGTCGCGCGCGCACCCGACATGCCGCAACCAAAACGCCGCGTCGTCTTAATCGATCACCACGACAACCCGCCGGGCGATCGCGCCTCCACGCATCTCGCCGCGCGCGGCTATCGCATCGACTGGCGCTATCCGGTGCACGGCGAGCGCCTCGGCGCGCCCGGCGACGACGTCGCCGGCAGCGTGGTGTTCGGCGGGCTGCAGAACGTGGACGAGATCGCGCGCTACCCGTTCCTGCACGACGAGGTCGCGTGGATTCGCGCCTGCCACGCGCGCGGCGTGCCGCTGCTCGGCATCTGCCTCGGCGCGCAGTTGATCGCCCACGCCTTCGGCGCCGCGGTCGCGCCGATGCCCGGCGGACGCTGCGAGTTCGGCTACTACCCGATCGCCCCGACCGCGCACGGCCGCGACTGGCTGCCGCCGACATTGCACGTCACCCAAGCACATTTCCGCCAGTTCGACCTGCCGCCCGGCGCGACCTTGCTGGCGACCGGCCAACGCGAAAGCGACGGCAAGAGCGACAGTGAAAACGAAGGCAAAGTCGGCGACGAAAACGAAGGCAAGAACGACGACGCAAGCGCGCCGTGCATCAACCAAGCATTCCGCTGCGGCGCGCGCACCTATGCGCTGCAGTTCCATCCCGAAGTCACCGCGCCGATCTTCCGCCGATGGCAAGACTCGGAATGGGCGTTCTTCGATGCCCCCGGCGCGCAACACCGCGCCCGCCAAACCGAGTTGATGGCACGCCACGACGCCGCCCAGCACGAGTGGTTCGTCGCGTTCCTCGATCGGCTGTTCGGCGCGGCGTAGCGAGTCGTCTTAATTAAGCAAGAGCAGAATCGCCCGCGAGTTTTCGCGCCGCCGCACCAGGCCGAAGATCGCCATCCCTGGACGGCGGGGTTTTCGGGCGATTATGCGACTTGACAACCCACTTTTCCCTATCCTAGAATAATCCCCGTTGGACTTATCCCTTAAACCGAATCGAGGAAATCACGAATGATTACGCCAAACTTCAACACCCTCACCGCAACCCAAAAGTTGCGCACCTCCGGCGTGGACGAACCGCAAGCCGAGGCGATCGTCGGCACCATCGTCGAAAGCCAAACCGACCTGGCGACCAAAACCGACATCGCCAATCTCGAGAAAGCGACCAAGGCTGACCTCGCTCATCTTGAGAAAGCGACCAAGGCTGACATCCTCAACCTCGAGAAAGCGACTCATGCCGCGCTCGCCCACTTCGAGAAAACGACTCATGCTTCGATCGCCAATCTTGAGACAACGACCAAAGCCGAAATCGCGGAGTTGAAGAACGCCCTCCTGTTGCAAGGCGGCGGGATGATGGTGGCGATCGCGGGGTTGATCCTAGCGGCGATCCGGTTTTTGTTCTGACCGATTGCGGCGTTATTGCCGCTTTCATCAAAAGCAAGCAAGCCTTCGGCTTGCCTCACTCGCGTTCGCGAGTGTGGATTGTTCGTATCGTCCCTGATACTCACCCTACGGGCTCGCTTGCGCTCGCGAAAAATCGCTCCGGGCGATTTTTTCCCGCTTAACAGACTGCGGGAATGACGGCCTAGGGGAGTGCGGGAATCCACCCCATCTTTTGTGGTGCGAGCGTAAGCGAGCCTCTTCCTTTGCGGCGAGGGGAGATGGCTACAGCAATCCACCGAATGTGCTATCTTCCCGCCACCATGGCTGGCCGGCTGGTGCCGGTTATCACTGCACATCTCACCAACCCCCATCTCACCAACCCCGGAGACCACCCGCATGACTTGCCACGCCCTTGTTTCGTGTGTTGGTGGGGGGGGGGGGGGGGGGGGGGG
>JBPCXC010000043.1:0-5477 GCA_051008875.1 bacterium | reverse complement strand
GAGCAAGCCCGCGCGACTCCGTTCGCACCAACAACCAGCAAGCCTTCGGCTTGCCTCACTCGCTTGCGCGAGTGTGGATTCCCGCTCAACAGACTGCGGGAATGACGGCGGGGGGAATGTTTTTTTTGTTGGTGTAGCGCGAGCGAAGCGAGCCACTTCTCGCCGTCATTCCCGCAGGGATGCGGGGAATCCATTTGCCACGGATGGCAATTTGGACTTTGGCGGGGTGGCGTGAGCAAGCCCGCGCGACTCCGTTCGCACCAACAACCAGCAAGCCTTCGGCTTGCCTCACTTGCTTGCGCAAGTGTGGATTCCCGCTTAACAGACTGCGGGAATGACGGCGGTGGGAGGTGCTGCGGGAATGACGGCGGGGGAGGTTGTTGCGGGAAAAAAACGCCGGGAGCGTTTTTTCGCGAGCGCAAGCGAGCCCGAAGGGCGCGTATCAGGGACGATACGCGCAATGACGGCGGAAGGAGATCGCGGCAAAAAAACGCGCGAGCGTTTTCCTTTGGCGCAGCGCGCCTGCGGGGCGCGCTCACTTGGCGGGCGATCACCCCTTGCGCGCGATCTCCTCGAGTTTGCGCGCGCGGATGACTTGTCCGTCGAGGCCGGCGTCCTTCGCGCTGTCGCCGTATGCGACCGACATCAACTGGCTGTAATACACCACCGGCATCTCGAACTTGGTGCCGTAGGTCTTGTTGATGTTGTCCTGATACACCTCGACGTTCATCTGGCACACCGGGCACGGCGTGACGATCATGTCGGCGTTGTGGTCGTAGGCGGATTCGACGATGTCCTTGATCTGCGCCTGGCTCTTCTCCGGCTCGGAGAACGCCAGCGCGCCGCCGCAGCAAGTCACCTTCTGCTCGTATTGATCGGCCGCCTCGGCGCCCATCACCTCGACCATCTTGTCGAGATACTTCGGGTTCTCGAACGACTCGCCGTCGATGCCGAACGGGCGGTTGGTCTGGCAGCCGACGTAGCCGGCGATCTTGATGCCCTCGAGCGGCTTCTTCACCGGCGCGGCGAGCGCGTCGTAGCCGAAGTCCTCGATCAGCACCTCGACCATGTGGCGCACGCCGCCGGCGGTCTGCTCGTCGATGTCGACCTTCAGCCCGACCTCGGCGAGGATGCCCTGCGTGTCCGCCAGCAACTGCTCCGACTTCGACAGCCGCTCGACCGACTCCTTCGCCCCCAGCCAGCACGCCGCGCAGGTGGCGACGATGTCCTGGCCCTTGTTGTGCTGCTGCGACAGCGCGACGTTGCGCGCGTTCATCACATGCCGCGGCAACTCGCCGCCGTCGGCGTAGCCGATCGACGCGCCGCAGCAGTTCCAGTCGGGGATCTCGTTCAACTTGATGTCGAGCGTGCGGCACATGCTGTTGACCGACACCATGTAGTTCGACGCCGACGACCTGCGCTCGGAGGAGCAGCCCGGATAAAATGAGTATTCTTTTTTCGCCATGTTAGTTTCCTCGCGCTGATCTTTTTCCCGCCATGCGGCGTTGGGCGGCGTCGCTCGCTCGGTCGCGTCTTGCCCGCCTTGCCTGACGGAAAAAATCCTGCGCTTGCATTACTGGTTGATCGGTGTTGCTGGTTCATCGGTGGTGCTGGTTCATCGGTCAAGAGTCGATCGGTTTGCGCCGGTCACTCCAGCCCTTTACGCCGATCCTCGATCTGGTACGCCTTCGCCAGGATGGTGCGCAAATCGCGCTTGGCGACGATGCCGCCGTCGCGCAGCAGCGCGAACGGATTGAGCCGCCCGGTGCGCAGCATGCCGAGGCCGACGCCGCGCATCTCGAAGGCGCGCTTGACGCCGGCGACGAAGCCGTCCATGAAGTACAGCCGCAGCGACAGCCGCGTCTCGTTGACCCGCCCGGTGGCGGCGATGTTGTCCCAGAACAACTTGGAGAATCGCCGCGTCGGATTCATCTTCGGCGCGAGGCCGAGGCGGTTGGCGTAGTTCGCCAGGCCGTGCATGATGTGCGTGATCGGCAACCCGCGCGGGCAGCGCACCACGCAGTTGTAGCACGAGGTGCACATCCACATCGAGTCCGAGCCGAGCACCTGCTCGCGCTGGCCGGCGCGGATCATCATGAACAACTCCTGCGGCGGATGCGCCCACGCGTCGCCGAGCGGGCACGAGCCGGAGCACACCCCGCACTGCATGCACATCTTCACCCAGTCGCCCTCCTCGACGTTCGCCTCGACCTCGCGCAGGAAGTCGTTGCGGTATCGCTCGATTGCGACGGTGTCGGCGGCGGTTTCGACGGTGTCATTCATCATCGCCATTGTAGTCCATCCGACGGCGTTTTCAAGCGCGCGATCGGGCGATCGGGCGCGCCGGCAAAGCGATTTTCTCGCCGTTCGGCACCGTTCGCGGCGCGGAAGCCCGCGCCACGGGTGCGGTTAAAACTCGGCGGCTATAGAAACTTCTTGATTCGGCCGTGGCCGTGCTGGCGGCTGGTGTGCTGCGCCGGGCGCACTGCGAATTCGGCGTGGCCGAGGCGTTGGATCTTAAGCGGGTCGACATCGTATTCGATCCAGCCGAACGGCGTATGGACGCGGAATCCGAGCACTTCGTAGCCGCCGTCGCCGCGGTCCATCGCGGTCAGATTGCCTTCGAGCGTGCGGCAGGTGTACACCGTTTTGTCGCCGCTCGTTCTGGCGACGCCGTACAACACGAGCGCCGAACTTTTCGCGCCGGCGCCGCTGTGCGCGCTCGGCGAATGGTCGTTGAGGTTGAACTTCGGCGACGGCGTCGCGGTCAAGAACACCATCGTATGCTTGTACGGATGCGCAACCTTATCCAACTTCAGCCAGCCGTGATACATGCCGATGCTTTCGATGAACTCGTGCGACGCGTTTTTGTAGCGATTGTAGCGGCAGTTCTTCAGAATGTCGGAATGCTTGACCAGCAGATCATCGTATTCATCCGCGTGCGCCGCCGCGTGTACCGGAGTGGCCGCAACGCCCAAGCCGACGGCGAGTCCAACGGCGACAGCGACGGCGAGCGTCGTCACGGCACGTGTCGAAAACTTAAGAGGTTTCATCGTTGCCTCGCTGCCTCGCTGCCTCGCTGTGTTGGATGAATCGCGAACGCATCGGTCGATGCGCGCGACAAAACACTTTATACACGATTCGCCGCGCGCCGTCAAGTCGCGGACGAACTATGGTGAACAAAACGAGGTGAACGAAACGCGGCGCGCGAGTCGCACTTAAGTCAGAATCCTTTGAACGGGTTCATGCCGATTGAATCAATCTTGGCGGCGTAGTCGTTGATTAATTGCGGCGCGCGCGCGATGTCGGTGATCTCGACCTCGAAGGTCTGCACGCGCTCGGGCTCGAGTTGCAACTGGCTCAAGGTGTCGTCGATCTTGGTCATGCGCTCGTGCGCCAGCGCCGAGCCGGTGACGAAGTGGCATTGATAGTCGTCGCCCTTCTTGCAGCCCATCAGCATGATGCCGTCGAAGCCGGCGTTGAGCGCGTCGGTGATCCAGATCTGATTGACCGAGCCGAGGCAGCGGATCGGCACCACGCGCACGAAGGCGTTGTACTCGATGCGGTTGTGCGCCGCCATGTCGAGCGCGGGATAGGCGTCGTTCTCGCAGGCGAGCACCAGGATGCGCGGCTTTTCGTCGAACTCGTCGGGCATGTCGATCGCCTTGATCTGCTGGCCGACGCTGTCCACCGAATAGTTCTCGAACGAGATCACCCGCACCGGGCACGCGCCCATGCAAGTGCCGCAGCGACGGCAGCGCGACTCGTTGAACTTCGGATAACGCTCCTCGTCCTCGTCGATCGCGCCGAACGGGCATTCGACCGTGCAGCGCTTGCATTGGGTGCAGCCTTCGCGGCGGAAACTCGGAAACGACAAGTCGCCCGAGCGCGGATGCGCGGCGCGCCCGAGGGCGGCGTTCTCGACCGCTTGGATCGCCTTCAACGCCGCGCCGGTCGCGTCCTCGATCGCTTGCTGCATGTCCATCGGCCGACGCACCGGACCGCAGGCGTAGATGCCGGTGCGGCGCGTCTCGTACGGGAAGCAGATGAAATGCGAGTCGCTGAAGCCGTGACGCAGATGCGGCAGGTCGGGACCTTGCCGGTAGTCGAGATTGAGGATCGACTCCACCGCCACCGTCGCTTGTCCGCGCCGCGCGTCGGCGTCGTTGTTCGCGTCGCCGTTCGCGCCATCTTTCGCGTCGTCATTCGCATCATCTTCCGCGTCGTTCGC
Organism: bacterium; assembly: GCA_051008875.1. Lineage (GTDB taxonomy): Bacteria > Pseudomonadota > Gammaproteobacteria > Arenicellales > Poriferihabitantaceae > JAHRAW01. Next base: position 1,246 of record JBPCXC010000043.1, on the reverse strand, counting down.
CGCGGCGATGTCCACGCCCGAGTTCGGCACTTGGCCGGTGGCGAGGACGACCAAGTCGGCGTGCGCGATCGCGTCTTGGGCGAGGATTTGGTCGCGGAAATGCACCGCCAGACGATCGCCGTCGATCGCCACCCGCTCGACCGCGCCGTTGGTGAAGGTCACGCCCTGCTCCTGCGCCGAGCGGTAGAAGTCCTCGCCGTGGCCGGGCGCGCGCAGGTCGGTGTAGATGATGTTGGCGTCGATCGCGGCGTCGCGCTGCTTGAAGTACATCGCCTGCTTGATGCTGACGTTGCAGCAATAGCCGGAGCAATACGGCAGGTGCCCGGGTTGGGTCGAGCGTTGGCCGGCGCATTGCACGAACACCACGCTGGCGACTTCCCTGCCGTCGGACGGCCGCTTGATCGCGCCGTCGTCTCCATCGACGGAAGCAGAAGCAGCGTCGTTCGCCAGCGCCTCCAACTCGAGTTGATCGATCACGTCGGCGCTTTGGTCGTAGGCGAACTCGGTCAAGCGGCTGGCGTCGTATCTGCTGAAGCCGCTGGCTTGCACGATCGCGCCGACATTCTCGGTGGCGACTTTTCCGTCGACGGCGAGGTCAACCGAGAAGCGGCCGGGCGCGCCGCTGGTGCGGGTGACACGGGCGTTCAAGAACACTTGGATCGCGTCGGCGCGCTCGACGCGGGCGATCAACTTAGGCGTGTCGTTGTCCGCCGGATGCGTGTGCGGCGAAGCGCGCGGCAGGCGGCGATGCAGCGCGTTCGCCCAGCCGCCGAGTTGCGACTGCCGCTCGACCAGCAGCACCGCGTAGCCCGCCTTGGACGCCTCCAACGCCGCGGTCAAGCCGCTGACGCCGCCGCCGACCACGAGGATGCGCTTGTGGTCGCCGGATGGATGGTCGCCGGCTTCGCCGGACGCGGCGGGCGGGCGCATGAAGCGCGCTTCGGCGCAGCCCATGCGGACATAGTCGTCCGCCATCTCCTGCGTCGTCTCGCGCGCGCCGTCGTCGTCGTTGTCGGGTTGCGTCCAGATCACGCCTTCGCGCAGATTGGCGCGCGCGACGGCGACGCCTTCTCTGCCGTTGTCGCCGCGATCGAAACTAAACGCCTCGGTCTTGGCGCGGCGCGAGCAGGCGGCGATCATCACATGGGTCACGCCGTCGGCGATGTCGTCGTTGATCTGCGCGACGCCAGCGTCGATTCACCAGAAACCGTGTCGGCGCACCAACCCCACGCCACCCTCTTCGGCG
>JBPCXC010000042.1:0-1436 GCA_051008875.1 bacterium | reverse complement strand
GGCGTGTACACTTCGAACGCCATCTCGCCGGAGAAACTGATGCGCGCGATGCGGCATGGGATTTCGCCGACGAGCGTGGTTTCGATCACGCCCATGAACGGCAGCGCGTCGTTCGACACCGCTTCGGCGGACTGCGCGCACGCGGCGAGCACCGCGCGCGACTTCGGCCCGGCGACCGCGCAGCCAGCCCATTGCTCGGACACCGAAGTCACTTGCACTTTCAACTTCGGCCAGCGCGTGTGCAGCAACTCTTCGAGCCACGCCATCACCTTGGCGGCGTGCGCGGTGGTGGTGGTCATGAAGTATTCGCACCGCGCCAGCCGCCAAGTCGTGCCGTCGTCCATGACGATGCCGTCATCGCGCAGCATGATGCCGTAGCGCGCCTTGCCGACGTTGAGTTTGGCGAATGGATTGGTGTAGATGCGATCAAGGAACGCGCTTGCGTCCGGACCTTGGATCGCGATCTTGCCGAGCGAAGTCACATCGCATAGCCCGACGTGCTCGCGCACGCACGCGGCTTCGCGCACATACGCTTGCGCCAGGTCTTCGTCGTCGCGCGGGAAATACCACGGGCGATGCCATAGCCCGGTCATCGTCATCACCGCGTCGCGTTGCAGATTCCAATCATGCATCGGCGTGCGCCGCAACGGACGGAAATGTTCGCCGACGTTGCGCCCGCGCAATGCGCCGAGCGCGACCGGCGTGTACGGCGGGCGGAACACGGTGGCGCCGACTTGGCGGACGGTTGTGCCGAGCGCTTCGGCCATCAACGCCAAGCCGATGACGTTGCCGACCTTGCCGCCGTCGGTGGACATGCCCAAGGTGGTGTAGCGCTTGAGATGCTCGACCGCGACGAAGCCTTCGCGGTGGGCGAGGCGGATGTCGTCGGCGGTCACATCGTTGAGCGGATCGACCAGCGACTTCAACTTCCGTCCGCGCGCGCGAATCTCATATAGCGGACGAATCGGCCAGCGCCATCCGCCGGGTTTCGGCGCGCGCGCCGCGGTGTCGATGTCGGTGTCGATGTCGGCGACGACATGCTTGCCGAGCGCGCGCGCCGCAGCGGCGCCGGCGAATGCGCCGGATGCGATGCATGCGTCGGTGCGCCAGATTCCCGCCGCCGCGCCGACGGTGGCGAGCGACGTGTCGTCGTCGTTCGGTGATGCGAGGAAGCACGCGAGTTGGTCGTTCCACACCGGTCGCGTGCCGCGATGCGAAGTCAAGTGAATGGTCGGCGACCATCCGCCGGACACCAGCACCAAGTCGCATCGCGCGCGCTCGGCGGCGATCCACTCCGCGCCGTCGGCGACGGCGATCTCCAACGCCTTCACGCCGCCACCAACACCGACACGCGCGCGCAACGGCGCATGCGAGAAGCGCACTTCGACGCCGTCGGCCAAGCCGCGCGGCGGCGCGTCGGCGTCGTCGCGAGCGTC
>JBPCXC010000041.1:0-1791 GCA_051008875.1 bacterium | reverse complement strand
CCCCAATGTTTGATCGACGCGCCGAGGGCGGCGAAGTCGGTCGCCGCATCGGCGTCGGCGTCGGCGGCGATGTCTGCTTGGTCGGCGTCGGTGATTGCGTCGGGCGTTTGCATCAGCCGCGTCGTCGCCGAGCCAAGTCGCGCAGGCGATGTCGGCGATGTCCGCTTGGTTCGCGTTGGCTCGCGTTTGCTGAGTGCCGGGGTGCGCATGACTGGCTCGAATCGCGCAGTATAACCGCTCGCGCAAATTGCCGCGCCGCGCGGTTTTCCTTATCATCACGCAACTTCCAACGAGGACGATCCGATGTGCGACTTGACTTCCTGCGGCGCGCCGCAACACCTTCCCGAAATCCGCGTCTCGCGCGATGCCCGCCGTAGATTCATCAAAGGGCTGGCGAAACTGCCGCTGGCGGCGGTGCTGGCGATTCCGCAACTCAGCCGCGCCGCCGCCGCGCGCACCGAGACCGTTTCCATCGCGCGCGCCGACGGCTCTTTGATCTCGGCGGCGCTGGCGTTGCCCGACGCCGCGCGCGCGCCGGCGATCTTGTTGATCCACGAATGGTGGGGGCTGAACGATCAGATCAAGTCGGTCGCGGCGCAGTTCGCCGACTTAGGCTATGTCGCGCTGGCGGTCGATTTATACGGACAGCCGGCGACCGACGACGCCGACAGCGCGCGCGCGTTGATGCAGTCGGTCGACGCCGACGCCGCGACCGACTCGTTGGCGCATTGGATCGCCTGGCTGAAGCATCACGACGCGACCAACGGCAAGGTGGCGACCATCGGCTGGTGCTTCGGCGGCGGCTGGTCGCTGCGCGCATCGGTCGCCGCGCCGGTGGACGCGAGCGTGATCTACTACGGCGACGTCGCGCTCGAGGCGGAGTCGTTGCGCGCGCTGCACGGTCCGGTGCTCGGGCATTTCGCCACCCGCGACGCGCGCATCAACGCGCAGATGGTCGGCGGCTTCGAGCAGGCGATGGCGCAGGCCGGGCAGGGCGAACGCTTGCGCGTGCATTGGTATGAAGCCGACCACGCCTTCGCCAACCCGAGCAGTTCGCGCTACGACGAGCCGGACGCGGCGTTGTCGTGGTCGCGCACGGTCGAGTTTTTGCGCGCGAACTTGTTTGATGGATGATTGTGTTTAAGTTTGCGCGCGATGTTGCCTGAGGAAATCTATCAAGCGAGTCAGATCCGCGCGATCGAGCGCGCGGCGATCGAACGCGACGGCGTGCCCGGCGGCGAGTTGATGCGCCGCGCCGGCGACGCCGCGTTCGGCTGCATCATGCGTCGTTATAGCGGCTGCGGCGACTGGCTTGTGGTGTGCGGACCCGGCAACAACGGCGGCGACGGCTATGTGGTCGCCCGCCGCGCGCGCGAAATCGGCATCCGCGCGCGCGTGCTCGCGGTCGCCGCGCCAACCGAGAGCGTCGCCGATGACGCCGCCGCCGCGTTGCAAGCGTATCGCGACGACGGCGGCGAGGTGATCGTCGCGGACGACGAGACGATGGAATCGGACGACGCGTTCGCCGGCGTTGACTTGATCGTCGACGCGCTGTTCGGCATCGGACTCGCGCGCGCGCCGCAGGGCGTTGCCGGCGCGTTGATCGCGCGCATCAATCAAGCCGATTGCCCGGTGGTGTCGCTCGACTTGCCGTCGGGTCTGAACGGCGACACCGGCGATGCGTTCGCGCCGTGCGTGCGCGCGAATCTGACCGTGACCTTCATCGGCTTGAAGTTGGGATTGCTGACCGCGCGCGTTCGCGATCACGCCGGCGAGATCGTGGTCGAGGAC
>JBPCXC010000040.1:0-3639 GCA_051008875.1 bacterium | reverse complement strand
AGGGCGAGTATCAGGATGATACGAGCCATCCAGTCGACCATGGATGGCAATGTTCAACCTTAAACTTCACGCACGAAGTCGCATAAAAGTTCCATCTTCGGCGTTACAATAATTTAATGCCTCGTTCACCTTGCGGTAAGGGTTTCTTTGTTACTTTTATTTCCGTTACCTTAAACCGAATACAAACCACACGCGCCGCACGCGCGACAACCTTAATGTTAATGCACGCCATGTCCAATCCGATTCGATTGATTCAAATCCATACGCTCGGCATCAGCCAAACCGCTTCGACTTGCTTGGCCGCGACGTTGCTGACCGCCGCATTGCTGCTGTCGCTTACTTGGCCGCCGTCGGCAAGCGCGGCACAGTCGCATGCCGCCGCCGAACTGGGGCCGGTTGATGTCAACGACGGCTTCGCCGACTTGGTCGAGGCGGTCAAGCCGGCGGTGGTCAACATCTCCACCACCAGCCGCGCATCGTCCGGCGAGCACCGCTTCGGCGGCGCGCCGCCGGAGTTCGAGGAGTTCTTCCGCAGATTCTTCGGCGAACCGCCGAACAATCACCCGCCGCGCCAAGCGCCGCGCGAGCGCCGCACCACCGCGGTCGGCTCCGGTTTCATCATCGACCCAGACGGGCTAGTGGTGACCAACTATCACGTCATCGAGGACGCCGACGAGATCGAAGTGGTGTTCGACGACGGCACGCGCGTGCCGGCGACGCTCAAGGGCGAGGACAAGAAGACCGACCTCGCGCTGCTGCAGATCAATCTCGAACGCAAGTTGCCGTATCTCAAGTTCGGCGACTCCGACGCCGCGCGCGTCGGCGACTGGGTGGTCGCGATCGGCAATCCATTCGGACTCGGCGGCAGCACCACCAGCGGCATCATCTCGGCGCGCGGACGCGACATCCGCGCCGGTCCGTTGGACGACTTCATCCAAATCGACGCGCCGATCAACCGCGGCAACTCCGGCGGTCCGCTATTCAACACCCGCGGCGAAGTCATCGGCGTCAACAGCGCGATCTACTCGCCGACCGGCGGCAGCGTCGGCATCGGCTTCGCCATCCCGTCCTCTATGGCGAGCAACGTCATCGTGCAACTGCGCGACAACGGCGTGGTGCGCCGCGGCTATCTCGGCGTGTACATCCAAGGCGTCACCGAAGAGATCGCCGAGAGCCTCGGCTTAAGTGCAGCCGCCGGCGCGCTGGTGACGCGCGTGGTTGCGGACAGCCCGGCGCAGCACGCCGGCATCGAAACCGGCGATGTGGTCATCGAATACAACGGCGTCGAAGTCGAGAAGATGCGCGACCTGCCGAAACTGGTCGCGCTGACCGAGAACCAGACCGAAGTCGAGATCGTCATCTGGCGCGACGAAAAACGCCGCGAGTTGCAAGTCGAGATCGGCAGCAGCGACGAGCAGCAAGTCGCGCTCGACGCGCCGAGCGCGGCTTCGCGCAGCCGGCTCGGGCTGACGGTCAGCACGCTGAACGCGGAAAACCGCGAGCAATACGGCATCGCCGCCAACGCCGAGGGCGTGGTGATCGTCGACATCGTCGCCGACGGCACCGCCGCTGGCCGCGGCTTGCGCGAAGGCGACTTGATCAAGCAAATCAACCAACGCGCGGTGAACGCGCCGGACGAGTTGATCGCCGCCATCCAAGCCGCGCGCGACTCGGGGCGAAGTTCAGTGCTGCTGCTGGTCGAACGCGACGAACGCACACGCTTCGTGGCGGTGCCGCTGGAGACAAAATAGCGCGGCGAGAATGAATCGCGAGCGCGCAGGGAAGCGCATCATCGGAAAGCGGAAAGCGCATTCATCGCGAAACGCATCATCGCGATACGACCAGCGGTTACGCCTGCGGATAGCGCGCCCGGGCGTCGGCGTTGTCCGCATCAGCGGGATCGGGCGAAACCATATCCCGCGCCAGAGTCGAGATGACATCGGCGAGTTCGACCGTCTCGCGCCAATGCGCCGGGATGCCGGCATAGCCGTGAACCACGCCGAGAATGTTGCCGGCGATCGCGCCGGTGCTGTCGCTGTCGCCGGAATGATTGACCGCGCGCAGCACGCCGTCGGCGAATTCGCTGGCCGACAGCGCGCAGTAGATGCCGATGGCGAGCGCCTCCTCGGCCACCCAGCCGCCGCCGAACGACTCGATGCTCTGCGCGGCGCGCGCCAGCCCAAGTTCAGCCGCCGCCACCGCGCCTTCGATCGCGGCACTGGTCTCCGCCGGCGCGTGCGCGGCGCGCTCGTGCTGCCGCGTCTGCTCCAATGCGTCGGCGACCGCGCGCGGCAACTCGACACCGCGCAGCAACGAGCCGATCAAGCAGGCGAACGCGCCACCAGCGATCTGCGCGGTCGGATGGCCATGCGTCAACGCCGAGCAGCGCCGCGATAAATCGAACGCATCCACCGCCATCAATCCAATCGGCGCGACGCGCATGACCGTGCCGCAGCCTTTGCTGCCGTTGCGCGCGCACTGCGCCACCGCATCGGCTTGCGCCAGCGCATTCAGGCAGGTCGTGCCCGGCGCGCGGCTGCTCCACAGCCGCTGCTCGGCGATCAGCCAGCCATCGTCGCGCACTGCGCAGCGGTCGCGTTGGCCTTGCGTATGCAACCAGCGCAAGTACGCGCGATGAACCGCCGCCGTCGGATCGCAGCGCGCGCGGCGCGCGCGGATCAAGCCGTCGGCAGTGAACAAGGTCATCTGGGTGTCGTCGGTGATCGCGCCGCGGACGTCGTAGGCGATGTCGAAATCGGTCACGCCGGCGGCACCATGCATCGCTTCGATCTCGTCCCAGCGGTGGAACTCGACTGCCGCCCCGAGCGCGTCCCCGACCGCGCCGCCGATCAAGCAGCCGCGCACGATGTCATGCACCGCCGCGCGCGCGCCCAAGCGATCAAAGTCGGTGAACAACTCACGCCGCTGCGCCATCGGTCGAGATCAACTCGCAGAGTCGAGCGCGCGTTGCATCTCGACGCGGAACTTGCGCTGCTGGCCGGAGCCCGGGAACGGAATACGGCAGTCGATCACCGGAAGGCCCGCTTGGCGCAGCGCGGCGTACAAGCCGTCATAGACGGTCGCCTTGATCAGGATGATGCGGCCGGGCTTGAGCGCTTCGCTCGCGGCGATCAAGCGCTGCGCGTTGCTTTGGATCAGCCGCTGGCGCGCCTTGCCCTGCGGCAACTGCGACGTCTCGACCGAATCGATCAGATAATAGCCGTCGTCGCGAAATCGCCGCAGCCAATCGTGCTTCGCTTTGCGCTCATCCGAAGTCGCGCCGAACGAATCGGCATACAGCAACTTGGTCAGTTCAACCCAAAGCGAATCCTTGTCCGCCACGTCGGCGAAGTAGAAATACCGCTGCTCATCGCAAGGCGGCGCCTCGGCGATGAACAGCGCATTGACTTGCGCCGGCTTGTATCGCTCGGCCGCGGCGCGGCGCTTAGCCAGCGCGGCGGTGTGATGGGATTCGGTGTTGGGCATTGTTTCGGTCGGTGATTCGGTTTGCGTCGGGATGACTGCGGCATGAGCGCGACGCTGTCGCGCGAGGCATTATAATCGCGCGCATGAATTCGCCGCATTCCAGTTTCGCGCAAGATGATCAGACCGAGCAGGTCGCTCAGGTTTGGCGCGCGT
>JBPCXC010000039.1:0-1976 GCA_051008875.1 bacterium | reverse complement strand
GGGGCGCCGCCTCGTTCGCTTGGGTGTGTGTGTGCATACGCGCCCTCACTCGCTCGTTGCGCGCCTTGCCTATCGGGAAAAATCCGGCGCGAGTTGTGATCGTCACCGCCGCCGTTCGCATCCGTCGCCGTGCCGAAGAACGATTTCGCATGCGCGATGTCGGCGTCGCTTAGCGTCGTCGCTTCGCCCGACTCGCGCAGGCGGCGCCATTCTTCTTCGACTTGTCGGCGGAACGCGGCGATGCCCAAGTCGTTGACCAGGATCTTGATGCGCGATCGGTATTTGTGATCGCGTCGTCCGTGCTCGTTATAGACGCGCAGGATCGCTTGCAGCAAGCCGAGCATTTCTTGCGCGGCGATGTCTTCGGCGACGACTTTGCCGATCACCGGCGTGCGTCCCATGCCGCCGCCGACATGCACGCGCATGCGCACGCGTCCGGCGTCGTCGTGGAATACGCGTAGCCCGATGTCATGGAGTTGGATCGCGGCGCGGTCGGCGCGCGCGCCGGAAAGCGCGATCTTGAACTTGCGCGGCAGCCAGTTGAACTCGGGGTGCAGTGTCGCCCATTGGCGGATCAACTCGCACCATGGGCGCGGGTCTTCGATCTCGTCCGGCGCGACTCCGGCGAGGTGGTCGCAAGTGATGTTGCGGATGCAACTGCCGCTGGTCTGGATGGCGTGCATGCCGACCGCCGCGAGGCGTTGCAGGATCTGCGGCACGTCGTCCAACTCGGGCCAGTTGAACTGGATGTTCTGGCGCGTGGTGAAATGCCCGAAGCCGCGGTCGAAGTCGCGCGCGATGCTGGCGAGCGCGGTGAGTTGCGCGCTGTCGAGCACGCCATACGGAATCGCGACGCGCAGCATGTGCGCGTGGCGCTCCTTGTATAGGCCGTTGCGCAGCCGCAGTTGCTGGAACAAGTCGCCGTCGAGCGCGCCGCTTCGATAGCGCTGCACTTGTCCGGCGAATTGCCGCGCGCGCTGATGCAGCATCGCGCGGTCGCGCTGGTTGTATTGATACATCGTCTCGGATGCCGTTGCATCGGGTTGCTATGTTGCGCAATGTAAGGAAAAAATCGCGGCGGGCAATAGCGCGCGCGCAGTTGGCAAGAACAATCCCGCTGGCGACGGCGGCGGGGAAAATATTGCTGCGCGCGCGCCGCGCGGGAGAATATTGTGCGCCGCGCGGGAGGGGATTGATGCGGCGCGCGAGAGAAGATTGATGCCACCGACGACGCATTACGGACTCGATCGCGTTGCGGCGACGCCGACTCAGTCGCGCTGCATCCGCTCGCCGCGTCGCACCCAGAACACGCCGAGCGCGGCGATGCACAGCCCGATCAAGCCGTTGAGGCCGATCGCGTTGCCGAACGCGATGTAGTCGATCACCATCGTCACCGGCGGCGTGAGGTACAGCAGACTCGCGACTCGCGTCGCTTGGCATTTCTTCAGCAGCCAGATCAGCAAGCCGTATGCGCCGAGCGAGACGACCACGATCAGCCACGCCAGCGCGAACACGAACTCGGCGTTCCAGTCGGCGTGCGCGCCTTCGAGGATCAGCGCGAACGGAAGCAGCGCGAGCGCGGTGGCGGCGCATTGCAGCGCGAGGTTGTTCAGCACCGGCAGGAAGCCGTCGGGCGACTTGATCTCCAGCGCGCGCTGATAGACGGTCGCCGCGGTCAAACTCAAGGCGGAGACGAACGGCAGAAGATATGCCGCCCACGGCGCGCCGCTGTCGCCGATTCGATCGGCCACCACCACCGCGACGCCGACGAAGCCGGCGGCGAGTCCAGCCCATTGCAAACGATTGACGCGCTCGCCGAGCAGCGGTCCGGCGACGATGCCGGTCAGCATCGGCTGCAGCGCGGCGATCAGCGCGGCGATCCCCGGCGCGACGCCGAGGCGGATCGCTTCGATCACCGTGATCAGCCACACGCAATGCCCGAGCAAGCCGATCGTCGCCGCGCGCCGGACTTGCGC
>JBPCXC010000038.1:0-4904 GCA_051008875.1 bacterium | reverse complement strand
GCTCAGCTCCGGACCACCACACGCCGATGAAGCGTTCCATTGGGAAACGGATGTTTGCAGCTTCCTGGATGGCGACGGAGTTCATCACGCCCCAGCCCCACATCAGCACGTAGTCGGGACGGTCGCGGCGAATCTGCAGCCATTGCGACTTCTGCTCCTGCCCGGGATGATCGACCGGCAGCAGCGCGAGTTCATAGCCGTGCTTCTTGGACAACTCCTCGAGCGTGCGGATCGGCTCCTTGCCGTATGCCGAGTTGTGATACACCAGCGCGATCTTCTTGCCCTTCAAGTCGCCGCCTTCTTGATCTTGCACGTGCTTGATGATGATCGACGCCGCGTCCCAGTAAGTGCCCGGATAGTTGAACACGTGGCTGAACACCTTGCCGTTGGCGGCGGAGGTGCGGCCGTAGCCCATCGAATGCAGCGGGATGTCGTCGGCGGTGACCTTCGGGATCAACTGGTAGGTGATGCCGGTGGACAGCGGCTGATACACCAGCGCGCCTTCGCCTTTGGTCGACTCGTAGCACTCGACGCCTTTCTCGGTGTTGTAGCCGGTCTCGCATTCGATCACGCGGATGGGCGCGCCGCCGATGCCGCCGTCGCGCTCGTTGAGCAGCGTGAAGTAGTCGGCGTAGCCGTCGGCGAACGGGATGCCGTTGGGCGCGTACGGCCCGGTGCGGTACGACAGCGACGGGAACACCAAGTCGGCGAACGCGGCGCCGACGCCGAGCGTTAGCGACGTGGTCAGCGACGCGATCAATGATGCCGCCAATGCGATGGCGCGTGGTTGGTTGAGTTTCATTTTCATTCCTCGTAAGGTTAAGGTTGACGCGCCCGCAGCGGACGCGAGGTGAAGGATGTTGCGGTCGTAGTTTAGTGCGGGAATGGCCACAGCCTCAATTTCTCCTTCGCGATCCGCCACAACTGGGCAAGCCCGTTGGGCTCGACGATCAGGAAGAAGATGATCAGCGCGCCGATCACGACCAGAATCGCGTGCGCCGCTAAGTCGGTGGGCCAGCCGAGTCCGCCGACCATCAGATTTTTCATCAGCACCGGCAGCAGCGTCAGGAACGCCGCGCCGATGAACGAGCCGAAGATCGAGCCGAGCCCGCCGATGATGATCATGAACAGCACTAAGAACGACTTGTCGATGCCGAACGCCTCGGTCGGCTCGGCGGCGCCGAGATAGACCGCGAAGAACATCGCGCCGGCGACGCCGATGTAGAACGAACTGACCGCGAACGCCGAGAGTTTCGCGCGCAGCGGCGGCACGCCGATGATCTCGGCGGCGATGTCCATGTCGCGGATCGCCCTCCACGAACGACCGACTCGTCCGCGAGTTAAGTTGCGCGCGACCAAGGCGAACACCACGACCACGATCAAGCAGAACAAGTAGGTCGCCCACGGCGGCGCGGTCGCGCCGGTGACGGCGACGCCGAACACGCTGCGCGTCGGCGCGGTGATCTGGCCGGAGGCGGAGTAGTTGTAGAACCACGGCACCTTGTTGAACAGCCATACCAAGAAGAACTGCGATGCCAAGGTCGCCACCGCGAGATAAAAACCTTTGATCTTCAAACTCGGCAGCCCGAACACCAAGCCGACCGCGGCGGTGATGCCGCCGGACAAAATCACCACCGCGAACATGTTGAGTTCGGGCATCGCGGTCATCAACTTGTAGCAGGCGTACGCGCCGACCGCCATGAATCCGCCGGTGCCGAGGCTGACCTGGCCGCAGTAGCCGGTCAGGATGTTCAGCCCGATCGCCGCCATCGACCACACCAAAAACGGCACCAGCACCGACTTCTCCCAGTAGTCGTTGATAACGAACGGCACCGCCAAAAACGCCACCGCCAACACCACCCACACCGCGACGCGATCGATCGCCAACGGAAAGGTCTGCTGATCGGCCGCATAAGTGGTGCGGAAGTTGCCGGCTTCGCGATAGAACATGGTGGTCTCGCTACGGGTTGATCGTCGTCGCCGATCGCGTCGTCCGCGCGGCGAACAGTTCGCACAGTTCGGCGTCCGGGACTTGCTCGGCGGCGAAGTTGAAAGTGCCTTGTCGCAGCATTTCCTCGGCCGCTTTGCGTATCACGCCGAAGGTGGTGCGGGCGAGCGCGCCACCGATGCTGATTCGTTTCACCCCGGCATCTTGGAGTTGGTCGAAGGAAAGCGGCGCGCCGCTCAGTCCGACGACGACGTTCACTGGCGCGGCGACTTCGCGCACCAAGGCGGCGATGGCGTTGAGGTCGGCGATGCCGGGCGCGTACAAGCAGTCCGCGCCCGCTTCGCGGTACAAGTTCAGTCGCTTGACCGACTCGGCGAATGGATCGGGATGATGGGTCAAATAGCATTCGGCGCGCGCGGTCAGCGTGAATTCAAAGTCAAACTCGGCGGCGGCTTGCTTCGCCGCGGCGATGCGCTCGACGGCGACGGCGATGTCGTATAAAGGCTTCTGCGGATCGCCGCTGTAATCCTCGATGCTCGCGCCGACGGCGCCGCTCATCGCGATGCGCGCGAGGTTTTCGCCGACCGCTTCGGGTGCGTCGCCGTAGCCGTTCTCCGCGTCCATGCTGACCGGCGCGCGCACCGCGCCGACGATGCCGGCGGTGTCGTCCAACGCGGTCTCGAACGGCAACTCCCCGGCGGAGTCCGGCAGCGCGCGGGAGAAGGCGATGCCCGCGCTGGTGGTGCCGATCGCCTTGAAGCCGGCTTGCTCGAGCAACGCCGCGCTGCCGGCATTCCACGCGTTGGGCATGATGAACGCGCCATCGGCTCGATGCATCGCCTTGAACCGCGCGCCTTTTTCGCGCACGGAAATTTTTTCGTTCGACATCATCCCTCCCACACCGCCGCGTCGCCGAGAAAATCATCGCCTTGCGGTTTGATTAAGCAAAACCGATGACCACTCGGCGCCTCCATCACAATCCAGTCTTTAATCGCTTCAACCCGCCGCGCACCGAGCGCTTCCAACCGCGCGCATTCGGCTTCTCGGTCATCGGTTTCAATATCCAAATGCACACGACTTTCATGCGCAACCGCTTGCACTTCCATCTTCGGATATTGTTTGCCGTCGCCGAGCGTAGCGTATTTTTCATCCACCCCCGCCGACGCCGAAACCCCAAACGCCGCCGCCCAAAACTCGGCGGCGGCGGCGAGGTCGTCAGTCTGGCAGTCAATCACAACAGCACCGAGTCGCGAGCGATGAACAGACTTCGCGACGGTTGAGGAATCAGGTTTCATGTCTAATTTCTTGTGCAACCTATGAAATGCGAAGAAGAATTGCACATACAAATGCAAAGATTCCTACTCCAAAGAAAGCAATTTGGCACCACAAAAGAAACCATGTTATCTTGCCGAAAATGTCAGTTAATATTTGCAGATACTCTACTTCGATTGGACTATTACCCCGGCATCTTAATTTTTCTCTTCGTGCCGTTTTGCGGAAATCTATTAATCGGTTGAAGGCGCACCCAACACCGAATCCAATTGATATGCCAAATGAAATTATGGATAACCAATACAGACCAACAGAGATTGTAGCATCTTTAATTTTGCCATCAAAAAGCAACGATACGACAAAACCCAATGCGGCTACGGACAAGCCAAGAATAAGATGGTGTACTGCAGAGAGTTGTTTGACTCTCGCGTCTTCCCATCTCGCTTGATCGCTATACGGTTTGTCTTTTGTGTTCATTTGTTGTACCCATCAGCAAAAGATGCTATAGCAATTCGGAATATGCAGAGGGCCGAAAGACAAAACAAGAAAAGCGACACCAATGAAAAACAAAATTCCCCGTAACGTGAGCGACCAGACATTTTCTTTTCTTTCGAAATAATCACCTCTTGCCTCGTCACAAAAAGTTAACCAAAAAAAGTAACCAGCGATGGCAACAGAAATGATTTTTGTAAGCGAGATTATATTCCACAAAAAAAGTTGCCCCCAGTTATTTAATTGATCAGACCAGTAATTGGCGAGAGATGTAACAATGCCACAGTAAAAAATAGTCATAGCAACGTCCCAGCAAAAAAGCAAAACAAGGCGACGAGCTGGAAAATCAGACGAATCGCTGATGTTCCCCATAATTTTTTGAGATACTGGATCACCGCGCATAAAATCGATCGATTTTTTTGGTACTCCATAACCGAATAAGGCGATGATTTTAAGTATGACGGCATCAAATACCTGACCAGCGCGACAACCGAGTAGCCCTAGAATCGGAACGGCACCACCAATCAGCACGAGAAGCGGAAATGTTGCCGTGCGGACAACAGATCCCCAAAAACTATAATCGTCAACTAACCAGAAGACTAAAACAAACGGAGTCGCCACCAAGGCAAGCATTCCAGTCAAAAAACAAATTTCGGCCAGCCGATCGAAGGTGCTTCTCTTTTTCTCTGAGTCCATGTGAATCTCCATCAAACCCGCTCAATAATCCGTTCGCCGAACAAGCCTTGCGGGCGGAACATCAGGAACACTAACGCGAGTACATACGCGAACCAGTTTTCGGTGGCGCCGCCGATTAGGGCGCCGATGGTGTATTCGAACAACTTTTCGCCGACGCCGATGATCAAGCCGCCGACGATGGCGCCGGGGATCGAGGTGAAGCCGCCGAGGATCAGCACCGGCAATGCCTTGAGCGCGATCAGCGCGAGCGAGAACTGTACCCCGGCCTTGCCGCCCCACATGATGCCGGCCACCAGGCCGACGATGCCGGCAACCGACCACACGATGGTCCAGATGACCTTGAGCGGAATGCCCACCGACATCGCCGCCTGATGGTCGTCGGCGACCGCGCGCAGCGCCCGCCCGATCCGCGTGTACTGGAAGAAGAGCGCCAGGGTGGCGACCAGGATGCCTCCGGTGATCGACGCGATCAGGTCGTAGCGGTTGATCAGGATGC
>JBPCXC010000037.1:0-1721 GCA_051008875.1 bacterium | reverse complement strand
GTCGCTCGCCGGACGATTGCCGACCAGCGCCAAGTCGTCTTGATGGATCATCACCCGCGGCGTCAGGCTGTAGAAGTTGCGCCCGCGGTCGGGCTCGAACGCGAGCACGCGCGTCGCCGCCAGTTGCGCGCTGCCGAGTTCGAACGCGTCGCCGAGATTGATGCCGAGCGCGCGCAGCACGCGCGACTCGACCCACGCTTCGCCCGCCGGCGGACCGGACTGCACTTGCGTGGTCGCGCCGTACAATGCCTCGGCGATCTTCAGTTTGCCCTTCAGCGGATAGCCGCGGTCGACCGCCTTGACGCCGACCAGCAGGATTTCGCCGTTGGCGCCGATCACGCTCGAGAACTGCATCGCGCTCGCCGCGCGCAGCCCGAGTCGCTCGGCTTCGCGCAGCATCGCGTCGCTCGCCGGACGATTGCCGACCAGCGCCAAGTCGCCGCCGATGACGTCGTTGGCGTTTGCCGCCATGGTGCCGGCGAGTCGCGTGGTGAAATGGTTGATCGCGGTGTGGCTGGCGATCGCGATGATCAGCGCGAGCAGCAGGATCGCCAGTTCGCCGGCGCTCCATTCGCGCCGCAGTTGGCGCAGCGCGAAGGCGAACAGTTGCCGCGCACTCATCCGCCGCGCCGCGCGTCGGGCGCCGTCGCGCTCGAGTCGATCGCGCTTGATTCGACCGCGCTTGATTCGGTCGCGCCCGAATCGATCGCGCCGTCGCGCATCGTGAACACGCGCTCGCATCTCTGCGCTAAACTCGGGTTGTGCGTGACCAGCACCAACGTGGTTTCGCTTTCGGCGTTCATCGCGAACAACAGGTCGGCGATGCGCGCGCCGGTTTTGTTGTCGAGGTTGCCGGTCGGCTCGTCGGCGACCAGGATGTCCGGCGCGGCGACGAAGGCGCGCGCCAGCGCGACGCGTTGCTGCTCGCCGCCGGAGAGTTGCTTCGGATAATGCGCCGCGCGCGCGCGCAGCCCGACTCGCTCGAGCGCCGCGTTCGCGTTCGCGCCGGCGTCGGCGCGGCCGAGAATCTCGAGCACCAGCATGATATTCTCCAGCGCGGTCAGGTTGGGCAAGAGTTGAAACGACTGGAACACGAAGCCGACATGCCGCGCGCGAACTTGCGCGCGGCGGTCTTCGTCCATCGCGGTCAAGGCGTGGCCGGCGGTGCGGATGACGCCGCTGGTCGGCAGGTCGAGCCCGGCGAGCAGCCCGAGCAAGGTGGACTTGCCCGAGCCGGAGACGCCGACGATGGCGACCGACTCGCCGCGCTTCACCGCCATGTTGATGTCGCGCAGAATCTGCAGCGGCCGCCCGCCGACCTCGACGATCTGATTTACTCCGACAACTTCGATGATGTTCTGGTTGCGATTCATTGGCATGAAAAATTGGCATAACCGACGCGGCGGACGACGGCGCGGATGGATGCGCGCGTTGGCGATGTCGCTGTCATTGTCATTATCGTTGTCGCTCTCTTTATGGTGCCACGCCGGCGAAAAAACAACCATCCTGGTGCTCGGCGATAGTTTGAGTTCGGGCTACGGGTTGCGCGCCGGCGAGGGCTGGGTGGAGTTGCTGGCGGACGACTGGCGCGCGCGCGGCGTCGATACGTCGGAGTTGGAGTTGGTCAACGACAGCATCAGCGGCGACACCACCGCCGGCGGAGTCGCGCGGCTGCCGGCGGCGCTGGCGCGCATCCGCCCGCACTGGGTGCTGATCGAACT
>JBPCXC010000036.1:0-3834 GCA_051008875.1 bacterium | reverse complement strand
GGTTGGTCGCGCCGGCGCCGGCGAGCAGGCGGAAATCGACCAAATAGGCGAGCGCGGTGCTGAGCAGCGCGAGGCCGATCAGCGCGCTCCAAGTGGCGGCGCCGAACGCCAGCGTCGGCGGCATCGCCACGCTCAGCATCAGCGGCAGCATCAGCAGCGCCGAGCCGGTCAGCATGCCGGCGGCGGCGGTCAGCGCCGGCAACTCGGCGAAGCGCTTGCCGTAGATCGCGGCGAGCGCATATGACAACGCCGCGCCGAGCACCAGTAGTTGACCGACGACTTCTCCACCGATACCGCGGCCGATGCCGTCGAGCGCGCCCGGCCCGACCAGCACCGCGACTCCGACCAGCCCGACGATCGCGCCGAGCAATCGTTGCCAACTCAGACGCTCGTCGGCGGTCAGGAAATGCGCCAGCAACACCGTGAACAACGGCACCGTGGCGTTGCAGATCGCCGCCATGCCGCTGTCGATATAGACCTGCCCTTGCACGATCAACGCGAACGGCAGCACGTTGTTGAGCGCGCCCATCACCAGCAGCATTCCGCAAGTGCGCAGCGGCGGCATGACCAGCCGCCCGCGCGCCGCCGCCAACGCCCACAACGCGGCCGCGGCGAAGGCGACGCGCACGAACACGATCGTCATCGGCTGCGCCTCGCGCAGGCCGATCTCGACCAGGAAGAACGACATCCCCCACAGCAGCGACAGCGTGATCAGCAGCAGCCACTGCGCCGCGTTCATTCGTGCGTTTTGCATTGCGTTATTTCGATGATGCGATGACCGCGCGGATGCGCGGCGACGACCATAATGCCGCGACGCCGACGACGACGCTGGCGTGTTTCGGCGGCGTAATTAACGCGCGCGGCGAGCCGAACGCAGCGGATCGAAACTACGCGGCGAACAACTGCTCCGGCACCACCGAGTTGGCGGCTTTGGTGTAGGAGGGGATTTCGTTGAAGTTGAGGTAGCGGTAGAGGTCGGCGGCGAGGGCGTTGAGTTCGCCGGCTTCGTTCATGTATTCCTCGACCGTCGGCAGGCGGCCGAGCACGCCGGCGACGGCGGCGAGTGCGGAGGAGGCGAGATACACGTTGGCGCCTTTGCCGAGGCGGTTGGGGAAGTTGCGGGTGGAGGTCGAGACCACGGTGGCGTTGTCGGCGACGCGCGCTTGGTTGCCCATGCACAGCGAGCAGCCGGGCGGCTCGGTGCGCGCGCCGGCTTTGGCGAAGATCGCGTAGTGTCCCTCTTCGACCAGTTGCGCCTGGTCCATCTTGGTCGGCGGCACGATCCACATGCGCGTCGGGATGACTTGGTCCATCTTGTTCAGCAGCCGGCTGGTGGCGCGGAAGTGGCCGATGTTGGTCATGCACGAGCCGATGAAGACCTCGTCGATCTTGTCGCCGGCGACCTCCGACAGCGGGCGCGCGTCGTCCGGGTCGTTCGGCGCGCACAGGATCGGCTCGGTGATTTGATCGAGATCGATGTCGATGGTCTCGAAGTACTCGGCGTCGTCGTCGGCTTGCATCAGTTGCGGCGCGTCCAGCCACGACTGCATCGCGTCGATGCGCCGCGCGATGGTGCGCGCGTCGCCGTAGCCTTCGCTCAGCATCCACTTCAGCATAACGACGTTGGAGGTGATGTACTCCGCGATCGGCTCGACGTTCAACTTGATCGTGCAGCCGGAGGCGGAGCGCTCGGCGGAGGCGTCGGCGAACTCGAACGCCTGCTCGACCTTCAAGTCGGGCAGCCCTTCGATCTCCAGCACGCGGCCGGAATAGACGTTCTTCTTGCCCTGCTTCTCGACCGTCAGCAGCCCGCGTTGAATCGCGGCGTGCGGAATCGCATGCACCAGATCGCGCAAGGTGATGCCCGGCTGCATCGTGCCGCTGAAGCGCACCCGCACCGACTGCGGCATGTCGAGCGGCATCACCCCGGTGGCGGCGGCGAACGCGACCAGGCCGGAGCCCGCCGGGAACGAGATGCCGATCGGGAATCGCGTGTGCGAGTCGCCGCCGGTGCCGACCGTGTCGGGCAGCAGCATGCGGTTCATCCACGAATGGATGATGCCGTCGCCGGGGCGCAGCGAAACGCCGGCGCGATCCATCATGAAGTCCGGCAAACTATGTTGCGTCTCGATGTCCACCGGCTTCGGATACGCCGAAGTGTGGCAGAACGATTGCATCACCAAGTCGGCTTGGAAGCCGAGGCAGGCGAGGTCTTTGAGTTCATCGCGCGTCATCGGTCCGGTGGTGTCCTGCGAGCCGACCGTGGTCATCCGCGGCTCGCAATACTGCCCCGGGCGAACGCCGTCCAGACCGCATGCGGCGCCGACCATCTTCTGCGCCAGGGTGTAGCCGCGCGTGCTGTCGCTCGTCGCCGGCGGCGCGCGGAACATCTCGCCCGGCGGCAACTTCAACGCCTCGCGCGCGCGCGCGGTCAAGCCGCGGCCGATGATCAGGTTGATGCGTCCGCCGGCGCGCACCTCGTCGAGCAGCACCTCGGTCTTCAACGCGAACTTCGCGATCACTTCGTCGCTGTCGTGTCGGCGCGCTTCGCCTTGGTATGGAAAGATGTCGATCACGTCGCCCATCTTCATGTCGCCGACGTCCATCTCGATCGGCAGCGCGCCGGCGTCCTCCAGCGTGTTGAAGAAGATCGGCGCGATCTGTCCGCCGAAGCAATAACCGCCGCCGCGCTTGTTGGGGATGCCGGTCAAGTCTTCGCCGATGTGCCACAGCACCGAGTTGACCGCCGACTTGCGCGACGAGCCGGTGCCGACGACGTCGCCGACATAGGCGAGCGGAAAGCCCTTGCGCTTCAACTGCGCCAGCGTCTCGAGCGGATCGCCGTCGAGTCCGTCGCGCGGGTTCTTCAGCATCGCCAGCGCGTGCAGCGGAATGTCCGGGCGCGACCACGCGTCCGGCGCCGGCGACAAGTCGTCGGTGTTGGTCTCGCCCGGCACCTTGAACACCGTCACCGTGATCTTCTCCGCGACTTCAGGATTCGCGGTGAACCATTCGGCGTCGGCCCACGACTGCATCACCTGCTGCGCGAAACGATTGCCGCCTTGCGCGCGCTCGGCGACATCGTAGAACGCATCGAACATCAGCAATGTGCGCGACAACGCGCGCGCCGCTTCGTCGGCGAGCGGCTCGTCGTCGAGGCAGGCGATCAACGGCTCGATGTTGTAGCCGCCGTGCATCGGCCCGAGCAAGTCCACCGCCTGCTCGCGGCTGATCAGCGGCGACTCGGTCTCGTTGGCGATGATCGCGGCGAGGAACGCGGCCTTGACATACGCCGCTTGATCGACGCCGGCGGGAACGCGGTGGCTGAGCAACTCGACCAACGGGCTGTCCGCGCCGGCGAGGTCGCGGCCGTCGAACTCGCCGCTCGGCGGAGACTTGAGCAACTCGATCAGTTGCGCGGTCTGCTCGGCGTCGAGCGGCTTCGGCGCAATGCCCAGCGCAGCGCGCTCGGCGACGTGTTCGGCATAGGATTCGAGCATGCTCATACTTAACTAATTAAAGAAAACAAAACGACGCGACGAAGTTAACGTTGACGGTGAAGTGAACTTAACGCGCGCGGCGACCGATGATTTTCCACGCGCTCGGCAGCAGCACCATCGCCAGCACGATCTTGACCAAGTCGCCGCCGAGGAACGGCAGCATTCCGTACGCCAGCACCGGCTTGTCCCAGCCGATCGCGGCGCCGAGTTGCGCTAAGCCGAGCGCGTAGATGATCGCGTTGCCGAGCAGCATCGCGGCGAAGGTGGTGGCGACGCGGCGGTCCCAGCCGCGCTCGGCGAGATAGCCGCAAGCCGCGGCGGCGAGCACGAAGCC
>JBPCXC010000035.1:0-3513 GCA_051008875.1 bacterium | reverse complement strand
GTGTATCACCGATCTCGCCGCACCGGCATCACGCCGGCGGCGCGTCCGCCAGTTTCAGCGCGGCGTGCAGCAGCGTGTTGGCGCCGGCTTCCAAGTGCTCGGGCTCGGCGGATTCCTGTTCGTTGTGGCTGATGCCGCCGGCGCACGGCACGAAGATCATCGCCGTCGGCGCCGCGCGCGCGACTTGGCATGCGTCGTGGCCGGCGCCGGAGACCATCTTGCGGTTGGCGTAGCCGAGTTCGTCCGCCGCGTCTTGGATCACGCCGATGCATTTCGCGTCGAACTTCACCGGCGGGCTATGCCAGATTTCGGTCGCTTCGATCCGCACTTCGCGCTCGGTTTGTATCGCTTCGATTCGCCGCATCAAACGCGTCGCCATTTCGCCGAGCGAGTCGTCGTCGGGGTGGCGCAAGTCAATGCTCAGCCACACTTCGCCGGGGATGGTGTTGCGCGAGTTCGGGCGCACATGCAGTTCGCCGACGGTGCCGACCGCATCGGGCGCGAACTCGGCGGCGAGTTGCTCGACGCTCTCTATTAATCGTGCCGCGGCGACCAACGCGTCGTGGCGACCGACCATCGGCGTTGAACCCGAATGCGAATCTTGTCCGCGCACGGTGACGTCATACCAACGTTGTCCTTGTCCGCCGACGACCACGCCGACGACTTTGCCTTCGCGCTCGAGGATCGGGCCTTGCTCGATGTGCGCCTCCAAGAATGCGCCGAATGGATTCTCGCCGCAGGCGTGCTCGCCGGCGTAGCCGATGCGGCGCAACTCGGACTCGACCGTGCGGCCGTCGGCGTCGGCGCGCGCCAACGCGAAGTCCAACTCGAACACGCCGGCATAGACGCCCGATGCGAGCATCGCCGGCGCGAATCGACTGCCCTCTTCGTTGGTCCAGTCGACCACTTCGATCGGCGCGTCGGTCTCGACCGCGTGGTCGTTCAAGGTGCGCACCACCTCCAAGCCGGCGAGCACGCCGAAGATGCCGTCGAACTTGCCGCCGTGCGGCTGGGTGTCGAGGTGGCTGCCGATCGCTACGGCTGCGCGCGCGGGGTCGCGTCCGGCGCGGCGCGCGAAGATGTTGCCGAGTTGATCGACGCGGATTTCGCAGCCGGCTTCGCGGCACCATCGCGCGAACAGTTCGCGGCCGGCGCGGTCTTCATCGCTCAGCGCGAGTCGGCACGAGCCGCCGCCCTCGGTCGGACCGATGCGCGCCATCGCCATGATGCTGTCCCACAGTCGGTCGCGGTCGATTCGCAACGACTCGATTTTTGGCGTTTCGCGCATCGTCGCAAGCCTCACGCCGCGTCGCGTCGCAGCGACTGGCACAGGCAGTGCACGCCGCCGCCGCCGAGGGTGAACATCGACATGTCCGGCGCATGCACTTCGAAGCCGCGCGCCTGCAAGTCGCGAATCAATCCGTCGCTGCCTTTCATCGCCAGAATGCGCTGGTCGCCGAGCGCGACCAAGTTGACGCCGAGGTTGCGCGCCTCGCCGTAGCCGACGTCGATGAAGTCGAATCCCTTGTCGCGCAGCCACTTCACCAGCCAGTCTTCGAGCGCGTCCAAGCACGCCACCAGCAACTTCGGCGCGACCGGCACGACCAAGCCGTCCATGTGCACGAACTCGCGGCTGATCGGCGCGACCTGCGCCTCCCATCCCTCATCGCGCACCCATGCGGCGACTTGCTCGGCGCCTTCGCGCTCGGAGCGTTCGCCGCAATAGCCGATCAACACCACGCCCGGCTCGAGGATGACGAAGTCGCCGCCTTCGAAGTGGCCGGCGGTGGCGTATTTCCAGATCGGAATGTCGTTGTCTTGATAGAACTTGATCGCGGTTACATAGTCGGCGCGGCGGCACTTCAACTGCATGTGGCAGATCAGCGCGCCCCACGGCGTCATCGCGCTGGAGTCGCGCGCGAAGAAGTTGCGATGCAACGCTTCGTCGGCGTCGAGGTAATGGCAGGCGACGCCGGCTTGCTGGTAGATGCGCACCATCTCGGCGTGCTGCGCGCGCGCGAGTTCGAAGTCGAACGCGACGCCGGTCATGGGTTGATTCTGCAAGGTGCGGCCGATGATCGGACCGGCGTCGACCCAGCGGTAATGCAGCGGCTTGCCGAGCAAGACATCGCGCAGGCGACCGTAGTCGTTCTCGATGCCCCAGGCGCTGATGGTTGAACTCATTGCGACAACTCCTGACGACAGCGGTGGTCGACGGCGGTAATGGGCGCACAGATATACCACAAACCACGGCGTTCGACCACGCGCGATTCGGGCGTTTGGAGCGATGTATAATCCGCATCGGCACAAGCAAGATCAACACAAGGCGATGATTCGAACCGGCGAGCAATACCGCGACGGCCTGCGCGACGGGCGCGAGGTGTATATGGACGGCGCGCGCGTCGAGGACGTCGCCGCGCATCCGCAGTTCAAGCCGGTGGTGGACATCCGCGCGCGCATCTACGACTTGGCGCACGACGCCGACAGCACCGACGCGATGACTTGCGAGGTCGGCGGCGAGCGTTGCGCCATCGGCCTGCAACTGCCGCGCAAGCGCAAGCACTGGCGCGCCAAGCGCGCGGCGGTGGACTGGGTGATGAAGGACATCGGCGGCGTGGTCACCCGCGTCGGCGACGAGACCATCGGCGAGATGTGGTCGCTGTGGGACGGCGCCGAGATTCTCAACGAGATCGACTCGAGATTCGCCGAGAACATCGAGCGGCACATCCACGATGCGGTGCGCAACGACCCGTTCCATGTCTCGGCCAACACCGACCCGAAGGGCGACCGATCGAAGAAGCCGCAGGAGCAAGACCCGGACATGCTGGTGCGCGTGGTCGAGGAGAACGACAACGGCCTCGTCATCCGCGGCGCCAAGTACGAGACCGCGGCGGCGTATTCGGATCAGGCGTTCCTCAAGCCGACCATCGCCAACTGGGGCGACGCCGCGTTCTCCGACTACGCGGTCGGCTGCATCGTGCGCATGAACGCGCGCGGCGTGAAGCACATCTGCCGCGCCGGCTTCGCCACCGCCGACGCGGGCGACGCCGAGGCGCGCAAGGACTATCCGCTGTCGAATCGCTTCGACGAGATCGACACGCTGATGATTCTCGACAACGTGCACATCCCGTGGGAGGACGTGCTGTTCTATCGGCACACGCGCGCGGCGGCGTTCATCCGCGCCACCTTGCATCGCTATTCCGCGTTCCCGTTCGTGCAGCGCATCTTGACCTACGCCGACATGATGATCGGCGCGGCGCTGTGGAACATCAAGCAGACCGGGCTCGAACGCCAGCCGGCGGTGCAGGAGAAACTGGCGCAACTGGCGGTCTATCGCGAAGGCATCAACGCGCATCTGACCGCCGCCATCGCTGCCGCGCAACGCAGCCCGCGCGGCTTGTTGATGCCGCATCAGTCGCTGCTGTTCACCGGCCGCGTGCACGCCTGCGCCAACTTGCCGGCGATGATGCACATCGCGCGCGAACTCTGCGGCGGGCAGATCTGCGTCACTCC
>JBPCXC010000034.1:0-4659 GCA_051008875.1 bacterium | reverse complement strand
TACACCGTGAACAAGCGCATGCCGGTGCAGCGCAGGCGATAGAGATGCGCGTAGGAATGCGCCATCAACTCGTTGGCGCGCTTGCTCGCCGCATACAGCGACAGCGGACGGTCGGCGCGGTCGTCCTCGCGCAACGGAAGTTGCGAGTTGTCGCCATACACCGAACTGCTCGAGGCGTACAACAAGTGCGCGACGCGCGCGCGGCGGCACGCTTCGAGGATGCAGCCGAAGCCGACCAAGTTGGCGTCCACATACGCCGCCGGATTTTCGAGCGAATAGCGCACGCCCGCCTGCGCCGCCAGATGCACGACCGCATCGAAGGCGGACGCGTCGAATAGTTTCTCGACGCCGTCGCGGTCGGCGACGTCGAGTTGCTCGAATGCGAACGCGCCGTCGAGTTGTTCGAGTCGCGCCAGCCGCGCGCGCTTCAAGGCGACGTCGTAGTAGTCGCTCAGGTTGTCCACGCCGACCACCGCGTCGCCGCGCGCCAGCAGTCGCTGGCACAACGCCGCGCCGATGAATCCGGCGGCGCCGGTGACCAGGATGTTCATTCGCCGCGCTTGGCGAGGATGATGCGCCAACGCTCGGACTCGACTTCGCGTTCGACTTCGAAGCCATCGGCGACGCCGTCGATCGCGCCGTCCTGCGACAACGCCGTCGCCAGCGTCTCGGCCATCAAGTGGTCGCGGTGTTGCGCCAGCGCGTCGCGCACGCGCGGCGTACCGGTGATGTCGAGCGCGATGCGATCGGCGATCTGCAAGCCGGCGCTCTTGCGCGCGTCCTGCACCGTGCGCACGATCTCGCGCATCACGCCTTCGGTGCGCAACACCTCGTCGAGCGAAGTGTCGAGCGCGACCAGCAGTTCGTCGTCTTGCGCGCAGGCATAGCCTTCGGCGGAGGTGGTGCGCACTTGGATGTCGTCGGCGTCGAACGCGATCGCGTCGCCATTGACCGTTATCTCGAAGCCGCGCTCGGCGGCGACGCGCGACTGGATCTCGGCGGCGGCGGCGGGCGGCAACGCGGCGAACGCGGCTTTGATCGCCGGCATCAACTTGCCGTGCTTCTTGCCGAGGCGCGCGAAGTTCGGCTTGATCACATAGCCGACCAGACCGGCGTCGCCTTCGATGAACTCGACCGACTTGATGTTCAACTCCTCGCGCAGTTGCGCCGCGTGCTTGTCGAGCGCGGCGCGCGCGCGCGGCGTATTGGCGTTGATCAGCATGCGCGACAACGGCTGGCGCACGCGCACGCGGCTGTCCTCGCGCGCCGCGCGGCCAAGCCCGACCGCCTGCTGCACCGCGTCCATCTCGAACACCAGTTGCGCGTCGATGCGCCGCGCATCGCACTGCGGCCATGCGGTCAGATGCACGCTCTCGGGCGCGTCGGCGTCGGTGGCGTGCAGGTTTTGATACACCGCTTCGCTCAAGAACGGCATGAACGGCGCCATCAGCCGATGGCACAGGTCGAGGCATTCGAACAACGTCAGGTACGCGGCTTGCTTGTCGTCGCTGTCGTCGCTCTTCCAGAATCGTCGGCGGTTGCGGCGCACATACCAGTTGCTGAGTTGATCGACCAGTTTCTCGATCGCCTCGCCGGCGCCTTTGGCGTCGTAGCGGTCGAGCGCGTCGGTCGCGGCGCGCACGGTTTGATGCGCCAGCGCGAGCGCCCAGCGATCGATCTCGGCGCGCGACTCGACCGCCACCGCGCGCGTCAAATCGACTTCATCCAAACGCGCATACAACACGAAGAACGCGTACGTGTTCCAGAAGGTGTTGACCAACGACGACGCGACTTCGCCGACGATCGCGGTCGAGATTCGCTTCTGCCCTTCCGGCGCGGTGCGCGCCAGGAACAGCCAGCGCAGCGGGTCGGCGCCGATGTGGTCGAACACTTCATACGGATCGACGATGTTGCCCTGCGACTTCGACATCTTCTTGCCGTGCTGGTCGACGATGTGGCTTAAGCAGACGCAGTTTTTGTATGCGACGCTGTCGGAGACCAGCGCGGCGATGGCGTGCAGCGTGTAGAACCAGCCGCGCGTCTGGTCGATCGCCTCGCAGATGTAGTCCGCCGGGAAATGCTGCGCGAAGTCGTCGGCGTTTTCGAACGGGTAATGCCATTGCGCGTAGGTCATCGCGCCGGAGTCGAACCAGCAGTCGATCACTTCCGGCGCGCGGGTGTAGGTCTTGCCGTCGCGCACGAAAGTAATCTCGTCGATGCGCGGGCGATGCAGATCGACGCCGTCGAGCGACTCGCCGCTCAACTCCTCCAGTTCGCGGCGCGAGCCGACGCAGACGATGTCGCCGTCCTCGCTCAGCCACAGCGGCAGCGGCGTGCCCCAGAATCGTTCGCGCGACAACGCCCAGTCGATGTTGTTCTCCAGCCACTTGCCGAAGCGTCCGTCGCGGATGCTCGACGGCACCCAGTTGATGGTGTTGTTGAGCGCGACCATGCGCGACTTGATCGCGGTGGTTTTGATGTACCACGCTTCCTTCGCGTAGTAGATCAGCGGGTCGCCGGTGCGCCAGCCGAACGGGTAGTTGTGCGCGATCGTCTCGGCGCGGAACAGTTGCCCGCGCGCGCGCAGCAGGTCGGTGATGATCGGGTCGGCGTCCTTGAAGAACTTGCCGGCGAGCGGTTCGACTTCGCGCTTGAAGCAGCCGTCCAAGCCGACGCCGTGGATCACGCCGACGCCTTCGCGCATCCCCAGCGCGAGGTCGTCCACGCCGTATGCTGGCGCGGCGTGGACGATGCCGGTGCCGCTGGCGGTGTCGACGAAGTCGGCGGCGACCACGCGGAACGGCTCTCCGCATTCGTCGGCGTCGAGGTAGTCGAACAGGCGTTGATAGCGCAGCCCGACCAACGCCGCGCCGGGCATGGTCTCGACGATCTCGTGCGGCGCGTCGCGCAGCACCGACTCGACGCAGTCGCGCGCGAGGATCAATGTTTCGCCATTGCATACAACGCGCGCGTATTCGATCTCGGCGCCGACCGCGAGCAGCAGATTCGACGGCAGCGTCCACGGCGTGGTCGTCCATACCAAGAACGAAGTTGCGTCGTCGTCGCGCAAGCGGAAGCGCACCGTGACCGACGGGTCTTCGACTTCGCGGTAGCCTTGCGCGACTTCGTGCGACGACAGCGTCGCGCCGATGCGCGGGTCGTACGGCACCACCTTGTAGCCTTGATAGATTAGCCCCTTGTCCCAGATCTGCTTCAGCAGCCACCACACCGATTCGATGTAGTCGTTGTCGAGCGTGTAATACGCGTCGCCGAGATCGACCCAGTAGCCCATGCGCCGCGTCAGCGTTTCCCATTCGCCGATGTACGCCATCACCGACTCGCGGCATCTTCGGGTGAACTCGGCGACGCCGAGTTGTTGCTCGATCTCCTTTTTGTCGAAGATGCCGATCTGCTTTTCGATCTCGTGCTCGACCGGCAAGCCATGCGTGTCCCAGCCGCCGCGGCGCGGCGCGTGGAAGCCGCGCATGGTCTTGTATCGCGGATAGATGTCCTTGAACGCGCGCGCCAGCACGTGGTGGATGCCGGGCTTGCCGTTGGCGGTCGGCGGACCTTCGTTGAAACTGAATCGCGGACGCCCTTCGCTTTGGCGCAGCGTCTTGCCGAAGATGTCGTTGGCTTCCCACCAGGCGAGAATCTCGGCCTCCAGTTCGGGACCGTTGTAGCGGCTTTCCACCGCCTTGAACGATTGCGCTTGTTTGAACGACATGACGAACTCGAATCGATGTCAGCGGACACGCATCACGCGCCGCGCGACGAGTACGATTAAGCCGAGCGCGATGCCGCACAGCAGGCCGGCGGTGTGCGCGGTGTTGGCGATGTGCACGCCAACCATCTCCAGCACGCGCGTCCAGCCGAGCGCGAACCAGCCGAGCAGCAGATAGATGATCGGCGGCGTCAGGCGCGCGTCGAACGCCGGATTGAATCGCCCTTGCACCAGCACGTAGCCGAAGCAGCCGTACAACACGCCGGACATGCCGCCGAACAACGGACCGGCGACGAAGAACTGCGCGAGGTTGGAGACCACGGCGACGATCGCGCTCAAGGCGAGCAACGCCGCCGCGCCGTGGCGCGACTCGATCACGCGGCCGAGTTCCCACACCCACAGCAGGTTGAACACCGCGTGGAACAAGCCGAAGTGCAAGAACGCCGGCGTGATCAAACGCCACCATTCGCCGGCGCGGATCTCCGGCAGCGGCGGGCGCGCGTGCTGGGTGTATTCGGAGATCAGCAACGCGCGCGCGAGCGAGTCCAAGTCGAGCATCCGGATGGCGACGAACAGCGCCGCGGCGACGCCGACCAGCGCGAGCGTCGCCGGAGGATTGCGCGGCGCGACGACGATCATCGCGCGTTCGGCTCGATCATCTCGATGCGGTCCGACGCGCCGAGCGTGACCCGCGCGCCGTCGAGCGTGGTGAAGTTGCGCCCGCTGATCGACTTGCGCCGCGCTTGATAGACCGCGGTCTCGCCGTCCGCCAGCACGCGGATGCTGACGATGCGATTCTGCGCGTGCAGATGCCAGGCGAACAGCGACAGCGAGAGGCGCGCGAGCAATCCGAGCAAGCCGTACGCGACCGCGCGCGGCGAGATGGAGGCGCCGTCGTCGTCACCGTCGGCGTGTTGCGCGCCACTGGCGACGGC
>JBPCXC010000033.1:0-7750 GCA_051008875.1 bacterium | reverse complement strand
GTCGCGCGCGGTGCGGGCGGGCGACTTCGTGTTCCTGACCGGGCAGATTCCGTTCGGCGACGACGGCGCGCCGATGACCGACGGCACGATCGAGACGCAGACGCATGCGGTGCTGCGCGCGATTTCGCAGACCCTCGACGACGCCGGCTGCGCATTGTCGGATGTGGTCAAGGCGAATGTGTGGCTGACCGACCGCGCCGACTTCGCCGGCTTCAACGCGGTCTATGGCGAGTATTTCCCGACCGACCCGCCGGCGCGCTCGGCGGTGGTGAGCGAGTTGCTGGTGGACGCGCGCGTCGAAGTCGAAGTCACCGCGTATCGCCCGCGCGAGCGCGAGTGAATGCGAATGCGCCGACGCGATTAAGTTGCAACGATTAAGTTTCAACATTAAGTTCCAACGATGAAGTTTCAACTCGCGATCAACATGGAGCGCATGGCGCCCGATGTCGACATGCGCGCGGTCGAGCGGCACACGCTGGAGATGGTGCAGCGCGCCGACGCCGGCGGCTTCCGCATCGTCTGGGCGGCGGAGCATCACGCGCTGGAGATGACGATCGCGCCGAACCCGTTCCAGATCCTGACTTGGTGGGCGGCGCACACCGATCGCATCCGCCTCGGCAGCGCGGTCGCGGTGGCGCCGTATTGGCATCCGATCAACCTCGCCGGCGAAGCCGCGCTGCTCGATCTATACAGCGGCGGACGGCTCGAGTTCGGCATCGGCTCGGGCGCGTATCAGCGCGAGTTCGACCGCATGCGCCCGGGCTTGAAGCAAAGCGACGGCTGGCGTTACATGCAGGAGATGCTGCCGACGGTGTTGGCGCTGTGGCGCGGCGACGCCGAGCACGACGGCGAGTTCTGGCAGTTCCCGAAATCCACTTCGGTGCCGAAGCCGCTGCAGCAACCGCACCCGCCGATCTGGGTCGCGGCGCGCGCGCCGATCAGCTTCGACTACGCCATCGCCAACGGTTGCAACATCATGACTTGGCCGTTGACGCGACCGATGTCGGAGGCGGAGGCGTATCGCCAGCGATTCGACGATGCGCTGGCGAAGCATCCGCAGTCGCGCGCGCCGGTGTTCGCGCTGATGCGCCACGCCGCGGTGTATGACCGCGCCGATCAATGGGAGACGCCGGTCAAGGCGGCGCAGCGGCAGTTGTCGCAGTTCGAGAATCTGTTCAAGAATCTCGGCGACGTCGCCGACGGATTCCCCAAGGCGATCGAGTTCGCCGAACTCGCCAACCGCGCCGAATACGACGGCGCGATGCTGCGCGAAAACCTGCTGTTCGGCACCCCCGACGAAGTCATCGCCAAGTTGCAACGCTACGCCGACTTGGGCGTCGACGAGTTCATCTACTACGCCAGCCTCGGCCTCGATCACGCCATGCAAAAACACTCGCTCGACTTGTTCTGCGACGAAGTGATGCCGGCGTTCGCGGAAGGATGAGTCGGCGGATGAGTCGTCCGCGCGCGCAAAAACGATTGCGCGAATTATTTTACGCCGAAGTGATGTTGGATTTCGCTGACGCATGAGTCGCCGCACGATTCGCCGCGCATGACCGCATACCCCGACCCCGCGCGAGTCAAACGCATCGCCGTGATCGGCGGCGGGCCGATCGGCGCCGGATGGAGCGCGCATTTCCTCGCGCGCGGCTACGACGTCGCCTGCTATCTGCACGGCCGCGACGAGCGCCGCGCGTTCGATGCGGTGGTGGACACCGCGTGGCATAGCCTCGAGGCGCTCGGGATCAAAGCCGGCGCGTCGCGGCGTCGGCTGACGATGGCGTTCGAGTTGGCCGCGGCGGTCGGCGGCGCCGAGTTCGTGCAGGAATGCGCGCCCGAGTCGCTGGCGTTGAAGCAGGACTTGTATGCCACGCTCGGCGCGATCGTGCCGGCCGAGGTGGTGATCGCATCGAGCACCTCGGGGCTGACCATGAGCGCGATCCAGGCGCGTTGCGCCACGCCCGAGCGCACCGTGGTCGGCCATCCGTTCAATCCGCCGTATCTGCTGCCGCTGGTCGAGATCGTCGGCGGCGACCGCACTTCGCCGCGCGCGGTGCAATGGGCCGAGGCGTTCTATCGCGCCGCCGGCAAGGCGCCGCTGGTGCTCGAGCGCGAGGTGCCGGGCTTCATCGCCACGCGGCTGCAGGAGGCGCTGTTGCGCGAGGCGCTGCACATGGTCGCCAACGGCGAGGCGACGCCGCGGCAGATCGACGCCGCGCTGATCAACGGCCCGGCGCCGCGCATGGCGGTGCTGGGGCAGTGCATGGCGTTCCACGTCGCCTGCGGCGAGGGCGGCATGGCGACCAATCTCGACCAGTTCGGCGCGGCGCTGAAACTGCCGTGGACGCGGCTGGACGCGCCCGAACTGACCGCGCGGCTGCGCGACCGCATGGTGGACGGCTGCGCCGAAATGGCCGCCGGACGCGGATTCGAGGAACTCGCCGCCGAGCGCGACCGCCGCATCGTCGGCGTGCTGCGTGCCGCCGCCGGCGTCGCGGAGGCGGATGCGGCGAAGTAGCGGGCGTACGCGGCACCTGAAATAGCGTCGCGCCGCCGGGCATCGGTTTTTTCGATGGTTCACCCCTGCGGCGCCGATGGATTCTTGCTATCGTTGCCGACGCAAACGGCAATGCTCCGGATTCGCCGGACGCGGATTGCCGCGTAATGCCGCCGCCGTCGCGCTGCGGATTTTTATCAAACCTCAATGAGGAGTTTTTTATGTCGAACAACACCAACGATGAATCCATCAAAATTTGCACGCAGGACGGAGCGGAGACGCTCGATCAAGTCGAGCGGCTGCATTCTTCCTTCCTGCGCGGCCGCATCAGCCGCCGCAACTTCATCGCCGGCGCGCGCGCGCTCGGCGTCTCGATGACCGCCGCCTCCGCGCTGGTCAATCGCGCCGAGGCGTCGACGCCGAAGCGGGGCGGGCGGCTGCGCACCGCGCTGACCGGCGGCGCCACCAGCGACGTGCTCGATCCGGGGCAGATCCTCGATCTGTACATGATCAGCGTGCAGTTCGGCCAGTTGCGCAACTGCCTGACCGAGGTCGCCGCCGACGGCAACTTGATTCCCGAACTGGCGGAGAGTTGGGAGGCGAGCGCCGACGCCAAGCGCTGGACGTTCAAGATCCGCCAAGGCATCGAGTTCCACAACGGCAAGACGCTTGATTCGACCGATGTGGTCGATTCGCTGCGCCACCATCTCGGCGAGGACTCGACCTCCGCCGCCAAGGGCATCCTGAACGGCATCGTCGAAGTCAACGCCGACGGCGACAACGCGGTGGTGGTTGATTTGAGCGGCGGCGACGCCGACTTCCCGTTCATCCTGAGCGACTATCATCTCGGCGTCTGCCCGTCCAACGGCGACGGCAGCGTCGACTGGCAGTCGGGCGTCGGCACCGGCGGCTATTCGCTGGTCGAGCACGAGCCCGGCGTGCGCACCTTGACCAAGCGCAACCCGAACTACTGGAAAGCCGGCCGCGCGCACTTCGACGAGAACGAGACCTTCCAGATCCCCGATCCGAACTCGCGCACCAACGGCTTGCGCACCGGCGCGGTCGACTGCATGAACAACGTCGAGGTGAAGACCGTCAACCGGCTGAAGAAGGTGCCGGGCATCCAAGTCGGCTACACCACCGGCAACAAGCAGATCACGCTGCCGATGCTGACCGACACCGCGCCGTTCGACGACAACAACGTGCGCCTGGCGATCAAGCACATCATCGATCGCGAGCAGTGGCTGCAGAAGATCAAGTACGGCTACGGCGAACTCGGCAACGACAGCCCGATCGGCCCGGCCAACATCTACCGCGCCACCACCGACGAGATTCCGCAGCGCGGCTATGATCCGGACAAGGCGAAGCACTACCTGAAGAAGGCCGGCCTGAGCAATCTCAAGATTCAGTTCCACGCCGCCGAGACCGGCTTCGGCGGAGCGATCGACGCGGCGCAGTTGATGCGCGAGACGGCGGCGCCGGCGGGCATCGACGTCGAAGTGGTGCGCGAGCCGGACGACGGCTACTGGTCGAACGTGTGGCGGCAAAAGCCGTTCTCGGCGTGCTATTGGAGCGGACGCCCGACCGAGAACTGGATGTTCTCGCAGGTGTATGCGGCCGATGCGGAGTGGAACGACACGCGCTGGAAGCACGCGCAGTTCAACAAACTGCTGGTGCAGGGGCGCGCCGAGCTCGACAGCAACAAGCGCCGCGAAATCTATGTCGAGATGCAGCGCATCGTGCACCAAGAGGGCGGCGTGGTGCTGCCGCTGTTCGTCAGCGACGTGTACGCGCATTCCGACAAAGTGCAGACGCCGGACGTGATCGGCGCCAACTGGGAACTCGACGGCGCGAAGAACGGCGAGCGATGGTGGTTCGCTTGATCGATTGCGAATCGATTCGCGAATCGATTCAATCGAACAAGCGTTGATCGAATCCGCTTCGGGCGCGACTCGTCCGAAGTCGAGAAGGTCGGCTTTTCGCCGGCCTTTTTTTCGCCATCGTCCAGTCGGCGTTCGCGTGCGACTATTCCTCGCGCATCGCCTGCGCATACCAGCAAGCGAAGTTGCCGACGCTTGGTTCGAGTGCGGAGAATCGTCCTTGGCGGGCGAAGCGCGAGGACAGTCCGGCTTGTTGTTCGCGCAAAAACGGCAAGTCCTCGTCGAGCGCGGCGTCGATGCGGCGGTAGTATGCTTGCGCGCGCGCGGCGAAGTCGGCGCGCATCGTCGAGGCGCGCGGGAAAGCGACGGTTTGGATCACGTTGCAGCGCGCCGCGCCGAGCGGATAGGCTTGATACATCCACAGCGAGTCGAAGCACGCGGCGAAGGTCAGGTTGGGATAGACCCAGGTGTAGCGCGTGCCGGCGCGCTCGCGTCCGCGCAGGCGCGCGCCCGGCGGCAAGGCTTGGTCGCGGTGGTCGGACAGCAGCGCGGCGGTGCCGTCGGTGGCGCCGAACTGCGTGGTGTATTCGCCGATCACCGCATCGCATTCGTCCGGCTCGAAGTAGGCGTGCGCCAGCGACTGCGGATGCACGCAGGGCAAGTGGTAGTACTCGTTGAACACTTCGAGGAATAGTTTCCAGTTGCACGCCACCTCGAACTCGCGCACGCGCGTTGCGCGCAGTTCGTCCAATGACCAGTTGCGATGCAACGCGGAGAAGTCGCCGAGCCAGTCGGCCAAGTCGCGTTGCGCGCGCTCGAGGCGGACGAAGGCGAAGCCGTCTTGGCAGGCGAGTTGGAACTCGATCAAGCCGAACCGCGCCGGGTCGAAGTCGTCGTTGCATTCCATTCGCGCCGCCGAGAGCAGCGCGCCGTCCAAGCCGTAGGTCCAGGCGTGCAGCGGGCAGACCACGGCGGCGCAGTTGCCCGCGCCCGACAGCAGCCGTGAGCCGCGATGGCGGCAGGTGTTCGCCCAGGCACGCAGCCGTCCGCTCGAGTCGCGCAGCAGCATCATCGGCGTGCCGGCGAGATCGAGCACGGCGTAGTCGCCGGCGCGCGGACAGCGATCTTCGCGCCCGACCGAAACCCACGCGCGCTCGAAGATCCGCCGCGTCTCCAACGCAAGCCAATGCTCGTCGCTGTAGCAGCGCGGCGGCAGGCTGAGCGAAGTCGCCAGCGGATGGCGCACGTGTTCGAGGTCGGCGCGGATTGAGTCGATCTGGGAATCGTGCATTATGGTTGCCGCACGCTCGCTAACGCACACTGACGAAGTCGCCGACGACTCTCTACATATCTTGCGGGTCGATGCCGGGCACTTCGGTGAGTCCGGCGCGTTGTTTCCAGTCCACCGGCCACGCGGCGTAGAAAATCATGCACTTGCCGTCGGTCTCATATTTGATGTGATTATTTTTCGGCACCAACATCATGTCGCCCGGATTGAGAACATAGGATTGCCCGTCGCAGACCAGCCGAAAGACGCCTTCGTGGCAGTAAATAATTTCGTCGCAGGTGAGTTCCCAAGGATGGAGGTTTTATGCAGAAAATTGATTCCGCCCGCCATGCTTTCGCAGTTGCGGGTGGTGATGAACGGCTTGATGTAGGTGCCGTTCTCCGGCAAGTCGTCGAAACGATGTTGAATATCCGCGCGTTTGAATACGGTCGGTTTGGTCATGGAAAATCCTCGTGGTGAGTGTGGTGGGTTGATCGGCTTCAACCGAGCAAATCTGAAATCGCGCGGTCGAGGTAGGCGGCGAAGTCGGCGTCGTTGCCGGGCGAGGCGACGCAATGTCCCCACGGCGATTGATACACGCGCAGTTCGCCGTCGGGAATGTGTTGCGCCTCGATTTCATTGTCCTGCGGCGGGAAGTACAAGTCGTCGCTGCAGGCGATGATGATGGTCTTCGCTTGGATCGCGCGCAGCGCGGCGGGCAGGTCGCCGCGGTCATGTTGGTTGTCGCTGATGTCGCCGCGTTGCCAAGTCCAAAGTTTGGCGAGCAGATCGTTGGCGTCCCATTTCAAGTGGTCTTGCTCCCAGTCGCGCAGCAACGCTTCGGGCGAGTCATACCCAAGTCGGCGATACATTCCGTCGCGATAGAAGGTTTGCGAATACGCCCAGCCGGCATAGACGCGCGCGAACGCCTTCAAGCCGGCGACCGGCGGCGCGGCGTATCGGCCGGCGTTGTATTCGCCGTCCGCCTGCAATGCCGCCTTGACGCCTTCGAGGAACACCCAGTTGTGCGCCGAGGTTTTCGCCGAGGCGCAGAGCGGCAGGATCGCGGCGACCATTTCGGGGTGGCGGCGCGCCCAGTGGAACGCTTGGCAGCCGGCCATCGACCAGCCGGCGACCAGCGCGATGCGCTCGACTCCGAGATGCTCGCTCAGCAGTTTATGCTGGCAGTCGATGTTGTCGCCGAAGGTGATGCGCGGGAAGTCGGCGCCGCGCTGCGACGCGTCGGCGTTGCTCGGCGACGACGACAAGCCGTTGCCGAACAAGTTGATCGAGACGATGAAATGCCGCGCCGGATCAATCGCGCGGTCGCGTCCGAAGAATCCGCGGTTGCGCAAGTGGTCGCCGGTGTAGAAGGTCGGCAGCACCACCGCGTTGTCGCGCGCGGCGTTGAGCGCGCCGTGGGTTTCGTACGCGAGTTTGGCGTCGCGCAACGTCGCGCCCGACTGCAGCGCGACGTCGCCGAGCGAATGGAGCGCCGAGTCGGTCACGCCGAAATCAGAACAACCGCATCAGAACAAACGTAAATACTCCTTGACTTCCCAGTCGGTCACCTCCTGATGATAGCGCTCCCATTCATCCGCTTTGTATGCCAGATAGGATTGATGCATCGTCGCGCCGAGCGTGTGCTTGGCGAGGTCGTCGTCGCGCAGCGCCTCGACCGCTTCGAGCAAGTTGCGCGGCAGCCGCTGCGCGCCGGAGGCGGCGAGCGCGTCCTCGCTCATGGTGTACAAGTCTTGGTTGAGCGGCGCGCCGGGGTCGATGCGTTCGGTCATGCCTTCGCTCATCGCCGCGATCGAAACGGCGAAACTCAAGTATGGATTCATGCACATGTCGGCGGCGCGGTTCTCGATGCAGAAGCGACTCTGCGGCAGGCGCAGCATCGCCGAGCGGTTGTTGGCGCCGTAGGTCATGTGGGTCGGCGCCCAGGTGAACACGCCGCCTTCGAAGCCGCCGACCTTCGGCACCAAGCCGTTGTACGAGTTGACCGTCGGGCAGGCGATGGCGGTGTGCGCGCCGCCGTGGCGCAGCAAGCCGCCGAGCGCATGGAAGACGTTCTGGTTCCAACCGCCCTCGGCCGCTTCGTCG
>JBPCXC010000032.1:0-3946 GCA_051008875.1 bacterium | reverse complement strand
GGGGTGCGACTACCTAAAAATCGGGGGGGGGGGGGGGGAAGGGTTGTGGTGGTCATGGGTGGGCTCCGGGTTGGTGGGGTGGGGTTAATGTCGGGTCGGGCTATAACCTATTTCGGCGGTGGTTTTGTAGCCATCTCCCCGCCGTCTTTGCGCGTATCAGGATGATACGAGCAATGACGGCGAAAGAAAAAACCTCGTCGCCGTCACTCCGCATTCTCCGCCGCCTTGAACACGATGTCGCCGAACCAGGCGCGTGCGGATTCGTGCGTGTTGTCGGTGTCGGTCATCACCGCCACGCCGGAGATCATCGGCGCGTCGTGGCCGAAGGCGGCGCGGTAGTCGTCGCGGATGTTGCGCGATTCGCCGACCCATTGCCCGACTTTTTCGGCGCCGCTTTGGAGCACGATCATCTGCACGCGCTCGGTGTACGGGTTCGGCGTCACCGTGCCCGTCGCGGCTTGGCTCGCCCAGATGTAGTTGAGCGCGCCGAGCGGCGGATATTGGCCGTATAGCAAGCGCGCCGCTTCGTATTTCGCCTTGGCGAACCAGCCGACCTTGGCGCGGTCGTAGGCGAAGGTGATGTACAGCCGCGCCGGATAGTCGTCGCCGGACTTGCGCGTGACGTCGCCGCCGTCGAGCACGTTGGCGATCTTCCAGCGCCATTCGACGATTGGATGGCGGTTCGGGTCGATCGCGATTTCGCGCGTCACGCCCGAGGACGCGTCGCGGCTGTCGGCTTGCAGCACCACCGCGCCGTCGGACTCGACCAGCGTGTAGGCCGTGTGCGCTTCGATCTTGTCGAAGGTCAGCGGCTTCCAGCCCGACGGCAGTGCGCCGCCGGCGCGGGCGGCGGAGAACTCGCCGACCACCAGCACCGCCGGCGCCTCCGCCGCCAGCGCGGCGGTGCCGAGCAACACGGCGACCGCGGCGAAAGCCGCGGCGACGCAACGCCGCGCGAGCGCGCCGAACGACGTTGTCGGCGTCATCGCGCGGCGTCGTCGTCGCGCGGGCGGGGCGGGAATGGAGGCGGTCATGCCAAGCGGGAATCGGGCGAAGTCGCGCGCGCGGGCGCGCGGCGGCGAAGATGATACACTGAACGCCCCGCGTTGCGAAACGTTGATGATCGAACGCCGAAAGGCGGATGATCGTGCCGGCGATTACGCCGATGATCGCGTCGGTGATCGCGTCGGTGATTGCGCCGGTGATTGCGCCGATGATTACGATCGATGATCGTGCTGGCGATTGCGTCGGCGATTACACCGACGATCGCGCCGACATCTCCGCGCAACACCCTATCGCCGCGCCGCCCCCGAACGCCGTCCGATGAACTTCGACCATTACGATCTAGACGACGGAATCTACGACGAGATGTTCCAGCGCGACGGCGCGCCGCGTGCGCATAGCCGCGCGTTGCATCAGGCGTTGTGCGGGATTGAAGCCGACGAGATCGAGCGCATCCAGGACTTGGTCACGCGCTCGTTCTCGAACGAGGGCATCACCTTCACGGTGTACGGCGACGACGAAGCGAACGAGCGCATCATTCCGATCGACTGCGTGCCGCGCATCCTGTCGGGCGCCGAGTGGCGGCACCTTGAAGCCGGGCTGACGCAGCGACTCGCCGCGCTGAATCATTTCCTCGAGGACATCTACGGCGCGGCGCGCATCATCGCCGACGGCGCGATCCCGATCGAGTTGGTGCGCGACTGCCCGCAATACCGCATCGAGATGCGCGGCGTCGGCGTGCCGCACGGCGTGTGGGTGGCGATCTGCGGCACCGACTTGGTGCGCACCAACGACGGCTTCCGCGTGCTCGAGGACAACCTGCGGGTGCCGTCGGGCGTGTCGTACATGATCGCCAACCGCAAGGCGGTGAAGAAAAGTTTGCGCCGCTTGTACCGCGCCTATCGCGTGCGCGAGGTCGAGCAATACGGGCGCGCGCTGCTCGACACGCTGCGCGAGTTGAGCCCCGGCGGACGCGCCGACCCGTGCATCGCGCTGCTGACGCCGGGGGTGTACAACTCGGCGTTCTACGAGCACATGTTCCTCGCGCGCGAGATCGGCGCCGCGCTGGTCGAGGGACGCGACTTGCTGGTCAACGACGGCTACGTCTATATGCGAACCACCAGCGGGCTGCGGCGCGTGGACGTGATCTATCGCCGCCTCGACGACGACTTCCTCGACCCGCTGTCGTTCCGCTCGGACTCGCTGCTCGGCGTGCCCGGGCTGCTGCACGCGTGCAAACTCGGGCGCGTGGTGCTCGCCAACGCGCCCGGCACCGGCGTCGCCGACGACAAGAGCGTGTACGCCTACGTGCCCGACATGATCCGCTATTACTTGAGCGAGGAGCCGATCCTCGCCAACGTCGAAACCCGCCTGTGCCGGCGCGCCGAGGATCTCGAATACACCCTCGACAACCTCGACCAACTGGTGGTCAAGCGGGTTGGCGAGTCGGGCGGCTACGGCATGCTGATCGGCCCCCACGCCAGCGCCGCCGAGCGCGCCGAATACGCCGAGCAGATCCGCGCCGACCCGGCCGGCTTCATCTCGCAGCCGGTGCTCGCGCTGTCGCGCGCGCCGTGCCAGATCAACGGCCGCGCCGAGCCGCGCCATGTCGATCTGCGTCCGTTCGTGCTGCGCGGCGCGCGCACCCGCATCGTGCCCGGCGCGTTCTGCCGCGTCGCGCTGCGCCGCGGCTCTCTGGTGGTGAACTCGAGCCAGGGCGGCGGCGGCAAAGACTTGTGGGTGCTGCGCGACTGATGCTGTCGCGCAACGCCCAAGGCTTGTACTGGATGGGACGCTATCTGGAGCGCGCCGAGCACATGTGCCGCCTGCTGGCGCTGCAGGTCGAGGCGATGGTCGATCGTCCGGTGCGCGAGATCCTGTTCGGCTGGAACCGCCTGTACACCACGCTCGGTCGCTCGCCGCCGGGCGGCGCGATCGATCTCGACGCCGACGACGACTACACCATGGCCGACTCGTTCACCCTCGCCGACGACCTCACCTTCGAGCGCGCCAATCCCGATTCGGTGTGGAGTTGCTTCGCCCTCGGGCGCGAGAACGCGCGCCAGATGCGCCACTGCCTCAACGCCGAGATGTGGACTTGCCTCAACCTCGCCTATCTCGGCATCCGCGAGCGCGGCATCGAGCAGATCTGGCGGGTCTCGCCGGAGAGTTTCTACACCGAAACCGCGCGCCAGATCGACACCTTCACCGGCGTCGCCGACGCCACCATGTACCGCGATCTCGGCTGGCGCTTCATGCGCCTCGGGCGCTTCATCGAGCGCGCGCAGTTCCTGCTGTCGCTGCTGCTGGCGCAGCGCGCCGCCGACCGCGCCCAAAACGAAGCCGCCGGCATCGGCTGGACCGGACTGCTGCGCGCGCGCCAGGCGTTCGAGGCGTACGAGCGCAACTACAGCGTCGAGGTGCGCCCGCGCCAAGCCCTCGACCTGCTGGTGACCGACCCGTCGCTGCCCGGCTCGCTGTGCTATTCGCTCGACACCGCCGCCGCCGAGTTGGCCGCCATCGCGCTAGCCGGCGCCGGCGCCGGCGCACAAACCGCCGCCGCCGCCAAGCGTTTCACCGGGAGGCTGGGCGGGATGCTTCGCTATGAATGGCCCGACCGCGAAGACCGCGAGGACTTGCTGGCGCAAGCGCAACGGCATTGCCGCGATCTACACGACTTGATCATCGCCGCGTATGTCGACTACGCGGTCGAAGACCGCCCCGACATCGCCCCATGAGCGCGCTCACGCAATACGAGGTTAAGCACGTCTCGACCTATCGCTACGCCGAGCGCGCGCGCGAATGCGTGATGATGCTGTGCCTGCAGCCGCGCCAGGATCGCGGGCAGCGGCTGGCGCGCTTCGAGGTGGCGACGCAGCCGCTGGCGTGCTTCAACCCGGACACCGACTGCTTCGGCAACGCGCGCCATGTGCTCAACATCCAC
>JBPCXC010000031.1:0-1769 GCA_051008875.1 bacterium | reverse complement strand
CTCCACCTGGGGCTTGATGCTGACCGGCAAGATGATCGCGCACGACCGCGCGACTGCGGACAGCATCGGCGCGCATCTCGCCGGCTTGCTGGCGCGCAGCGGCGAGCCGATGATCCGCGCCGCGGTGGTGCGCGCGATGAAGATCATCGGACGCCAGTTCGTGCTCGCCGAGGACATCCACGCCGCGCTCCGCGCCGCGCGCCGCAAGCAGCGTCAAGGCTACGCGTATTCCTACGACATGCTCGGCGAAGCCGCGCGCACCGCCGCCGACGCGCAACGCTACTTCGACGCCTATCGCGAAGCGATCGAAGCGATCGGCGCCGCCAATGCGCGCGACGACGATGCGCGTGACGACGGCGGCGATGACGACGATGACCCGTTGCGCGCCGACGGGTTGTCGGTCAAGTTGTCGGCGTTGCATCCACGCTATGAATACGCGCAGTCCGAGCGCGTGCTGGCGGAGTTGCTGCCGCGCATCCAGTCGTTGTGCGCGGCGGCGCGCAAGCACGGCATCGCCGTGACCATCGACGCCGAGGAATCCGAGCGCCTCGACCCGTCGCTGTCGGTGCTGCAGGCGTTGTCGTCGGACCCCGACTTGCGCGGCTGGGACGGTCTCGGATTCGTCGTTCAGGCGTATCAAAAACGCGCGTCGGCGGTGGTGGATTATCTCGAAGAATTGGCGTCAAAAAGCAAACGCAAACTGATGATTAGGCTAGTGAAAGGCGCATACTGGGATCGTGAAATCAAGCAGGCGCAGGTGCATGGATTCGCCGACTATCCGGTGTTCACGCGCAAGGCGGCGACCGATGTTTCGTACTTGTATTGCGCGCAAAAACTGCTGGCGCGACCGGCGTGTTTCCGGCCATTGTTCGCGACCCACAACGCGCATAGCGTGGCGTCGATTCTGGTGTTCGCCGGCAAGCGCCGCGACTTCGAGTTCCAGTGCCTGCACGGCATGGGCGAGATGTTGTACGACCCGCTGGTCGGCGACGGGCGCGCGCGCTGCCGCATCTACGCGCCGGTCGGCTCGCACCGCGACTTGCTCGCCTATCTGGTGCGCCGCTTGCTCGAGAACGGCGCCAACAGTTCGTTCGTCAATCGCTTGGTGGACAAGGAGTTGCCGATCGCGCGCATCATCCAAGACCCGGCGCGCACCCTCGCGCACGCCGAGCCGAAGCCGCATCCGAACCTTCCGCCGCCGCCGCGCCTCTATCCCGACCGCGCGAACTCATGCGGGATGAATCTGTTCGATTGCGCAACGTTGGAAGCGTACTATCGCGCCGTCGAGTCGCTGCGCGGCGCGCGTTGGCAAGCGCGTCCGACCACGCCATCGCCCGACGACGAGCCGACGCGGGAGAGCGTGACGATCACCAACCCCGCCACCGGCGCGACCGTCGGCGACGCGCAGCACGCCGACGCGCGCGACATCGAG
Organism: bacterium; assembly: GCA_051008875.1. Lineage (GTDB taxonomy): Bacteria > Pseudomonadota > Gammaproteobacteria > Arenicellales > Poriferihabitantaceae > JAHRAW01. The sequence goes on along the minus strand of JBPCXC010000031.1, from coordinate 337 downwards.
CACGCCGTCGCCTCGGCGCGCGCGGCGGCGGATGACTGGGATCATCGCGGCGGCGCGGCGCGCGCCGAGTTGCTCGAGACCGCCGCCGAGTTGTATCAACGACACCGCGACGAGTTGTTGTACTTGTGCGCCGTCGAAGCCGGCAAGACCGTGCCGGACGCGGTCGCCGAACTGCGCGAGGCGATCGACTTCCTGCGCTATTACGCTACCTGCGCGCGCCGCGATTTCGCCGCGCCGCGCGACCTTCACGGACCGACCGGCGAGCGCAACCAACTCAGCCTGCACGGGCGCGGCGTGTTCGCCTGCATCAGCCCGTGGAACTTCCCGCTGGCGATCT
>JBPCXC010000030.1:0-10620 GCA_051008875.1 bacterium | reverse complement strand
CGCCGCGCCCGAGGTCGCCGATCTGGTCGAGCAAGCCGACCAACGCGAACAACCCGACCAGCACCAACATCGAAAGCAGCGCGTAGTGCAGGATGACCGCGCCGAGATGACGTTCGAGGATTCGCATCAGCCGAGCCCGGGCAGCAATCTTAAGTTGCGCGCGCGTCGGCGCAACAACCATAACGCGACGCACGCGAACGCAACATGCACCGCCCACAGCGTCCAATGCGGGTCGGCGTCGCCGCGGCGGATCAACGCGACGCCGAGGCCGAGGCAGTTGGAATAGGCGAAGTACACCAGCAGCGCCGGCAGCATTCCGGGGAAGCGGTTGTTGCGATAGGCGACCGAGGAGAACGCCAGCGCGAAGATCATCAGCACCGGCAGCATCGCGACCTTGGCGAGGCGCCAATGCAGTTCGCCGATCGCGCCGGCGTCGTTCGCGCGCAGCAACTCGCGCGTCGGCGTCGCCTTCAACGGCAAGCCGCGCCCGGCGCCGACCGGCGGCCGCAACCGCAAGCCATAGCGCTCGAAATCAACCCGCCCGTACTCGCCCGCGCCGGCGACACCGCGATAACGCGCGCCGTTCTCCAACACTAAGTATGCTTCGTCGCCGTCGCCGTTGTTATTGTCGCCGTTGTTGCCGTCGCCATTGTCGCCGCCGTCGCCGTTGTTATTGTTATTGTTATTGCCGTCGTCATTGCCGATGCCGTCACCACCATCACCCACGCCCGCGCGCGCCGACTTCGCCACCACCACGCGGTCTTGCGCACCGTCGCTGCGGTGCAGGAACACGCCGCGCAGTGCGCCGTCGGCGTCGCGGCGTTCGACGAAATACACGCCGCGCCCGCCGGGAATTTCGCCGAACACGCCCGGCGTCACCGCCGCGATCTCGGCGCGTCCGCGCAGATCTTGCACGATCGAGCGCGACGCCTCGACCGACAGCGGCGACAGATGCAGCGCGCAGAACGCGGTCAGCGCGCCGACCGCGGCGCACAGCGTCATCGCCGGGCGCAGCAGGCGATGAAGACCGACGCCGGCGGCGTTGATCACGATCAACTCGTTGTCGCGCGCCCACCGCGCGGTGACCAGCAGCGCGGCGATATACAACGCCAGCGGCGCGAGAAGATCGAGATAGGCGATCATCTTCAGCCCCAACAGCAGCAGCACGCTGTCAAGCGGAATGTCGCCCTCGCTCGCTTGACGCAAAAACCCGGTCAGCCGCGCCATCAAAAACACCGACAACAAAATCGCCCCAACCGCGCCGCAAGTGCGCAGCACTTCGCCGACGAATGCGCGATGGAGAATCATGCGCGGACGTTCGGCGAGTCGTTGCGACGATGATCGCGGCGACGGTCGCCAAGTTCGCGGCAACGCGGCAACGTTTCGCTAGCGAATGTGCGGTGGAGAATCATGCTCGAACGCGCGACGATGATCGCTGCGGCGCTTGCCGCCAAGTCCATGCCAACGCAATAGCGTCTCGCCGACGAAAGCGCAGTGGAGGATCATGCTCGACGCGCGGGCAGTCGTCGCGACGTCGGTCGCGACGGTCATCGCAACGGCGTCCGCGACATCCGCGCCAACGCAATCGAGCAATGCGCAACATCATCGCGGTTGCTATAATCGGCGCCGGTCGGATGAGCGCCCTCGGCGAACGCACGCCCGACGCGGGTGTCCGCGCGCGTATGCGCGGGTCGAAGTCGGGGCGGGCAATCATCATCGCAGTTTAATCAAATTTCCGTAGCGAGGGTGGGAGTAGGTATGGAGTTTTCAGCGAAAACCGCGGACGCGGTCGGGTTGACGTCGGACTGCTTGGTAGTCGGCGTGCATCAAGCGTCGAAGAAGTCGGGCAAGGTCGAACTGACGCCGACCGCGGCGCGCATCGATCGCGCTTGCGACGGGCGCATCGGCGCGTTGCTGCGCCGCGGCGCGCACGACGGCGCGCTCGGCGTGGCGCAGATGTTGTACGACTTGCCCGGGGTCAAAGCCGGCGGCGTGCTGTTGCTCGGGCTTGGACGCAAGGCGGAGTTCAACGCGCGTTCGGCGCGGCGCGCGGCGTATGCGGCGGCGAAGTCGCTCGAGCGGTGCGGCGTGCGCGCGGTCGGCGTGTGCTTGCTGGAGGTCGAATACGCCGACGCCGACGCGCGCCGTCGCGCGCGCAACATCGCCGAGGCGATGTTCGATGCGTTGTATCGCTTTGATCAAACTAAAAGTTCGCGTGCGCCGGCGGCCAAACTCAAGCGCGCGACGATGCTGTGCGCGCGCGCGCAACTCGCCGCGGTGCGCCGCGGACTGCGCGAGGGCGGCGCGATCGCGCGCGGCGTGAAACTGGCGCGCGACTACGCCAACTTGCCGGGCAACTTGTGCACGCCGTCGTTCCTCGCCAAGGAGGCGCGGCGGCTCGGCGCGCGGTTGGGATTGAAGACCACCGTGCTCGGCGAGGCCGAGATGAAGCGGCGCAAGATGGGCGCGCTGCTGTCGGTCTCGCGCGGAAGTTGCGAGCCGGCGAAGTTGATCGTGATGGAGTATCGCGGCGGGCGACGAACGGCGCGACCGGTGGTGCTGGTCGGCAAGGGTCTGACCTTCGACGCCGGCGGCATTTCGCTGAAGCCGGCGGCGGCGATGGACGAGATGAAATACGACATGTGCGGCGGCGCGAGCGTGTTCGGCGCGCTGCAGGCGGCGGCCGAGTTGAGATTGAAGATCAACTTGATCGGCATCGTGCCGAGCAGCGAGAACCTGCCCGACGGCGCCGCCAACAAGCCCGGCGACATCGTCACCAGCATGTCCGGCACCACCATCGAGATCCTCAACACCGACGCCGAAGGGCGGCTGATTTTATGCGACGCGCTGACCTACGCCGAGCGCTTCAAGCCGGCGGCGGTGGTCGACATCGCGACCTTGACCGGCGCCTGCATGGTCGCGCTCGGCCAATGCGCCAGCGGTCTGTTCAGCGACTGCGACGCGCTCGCCGAGGCGTTGCTGGCGGCCGGCGAGGCGAGCTGCGACCGCGCCTGGCGGATGCCGGTGTGGGACGAATACGACCCGCAACTGCGCAGCAACTTCGCCGACCTCGCCAACATCGGCGGACGCTACGCCGGCGCGGTCACCGCGGCGTGCTTCCTCAAGCGCTTCGCCGCGAAATACGACTGGGCGCACCTCGACATCGCCGGCACCGCATGGACTTCCGGCGCCGACAAGGGCGCGACCGGACGACCGGTGCCGTTGCTGGTCGAGTTTTTGCTCAATCGTTGACGCGCTCGCCGACGCAATCGCTAACAAGTCGATGACGCGCAACGACTCGCCCGCCGCGCTTTCGCGCGTGGACTTCTATGTGCTCGCGCGCGCGCGGACCGAGGACAAGCACGCCTACGCCTGCCGCATCGCCGACAAGGCGCACGCGCGCGGCATGACGGTGTTCATGCGCGCCGAAGACGACGCGCAAAGCGAGTCGCTCGATAAGTTGCTATGGACGTTCTCGCAAGGAAGTTTCGTGCCGCATATTCGATGCGCCGCGGTTTCGAATGAGGATGCGGGCGCGGACGACTCGGCAAACGACGACGCAATCTATCCGGTGCGCATCGGCAGCCACGCGCCGTCGCGCGCCGCCGACTTGCTGATTTCGCTGACGCGCGAGGCGCCGGCGGACTATGCGAGATTCGCCCGCGTCGCCGACTTGATCCTCGACCACGCCGACGACAAAGCCGCCGGGCGCGCGAGATTCCGCTTCTATCGCGAACAAGGCATCGCGCCGAACACGCACAACATCGCCGACCCCGCGGCGCGCTGACGCCGCCGCGCACACAACATGCCGCTGGAGAAAGCCTACGACCCGCAGCGCATCGAGTCGCGCTGGTATGACGAGTGGGAGCGCGCCGGTTATTTCGCGCCGTCCAACCCCGACGCGCCGGCGTATTGCATCATGATCCCGCCGCCGAACGTCACCGGCAACCTGCATATGGGGCATGCGTTCCAGGACTTGATCATGGACGCGCTGATCCGCCACCGCCGCATGGCCGGGCGCAACACGCTATGGCAGCCGGGCACCGACCACGCCGGCATCGCCACGCAGATGGTGGTCGAGCGCGGCTTGAACGCGCGCGGCGAAACGCGCCACGACTATGGTCGCGAAAAGTTCATCGAGAAAGTGTGGCAGTGGAAGGCCGAGTCCGGCGGCGCGATCTCGCGGCAGTTGCGGCGCATCGGCGCGTCGCCCGACTGGGACAACGAGCGCTTCACCATGGACGAAGGTCTGTCGGCGGCGGTCAATCAGGTGTTCGTGCAACTGTACGACGAAGGCCTGATCTACCGCGGCAAGCGGCTGGTCAACTGGGACCCGGTGCTGCTGACCGCGGTGTCGGACTTGGAGGTGGTCAGCGCCGAGGAGTCCGGCACGATGTACTACGTGCGCTATCCGTTCGTCGACGGCGACGACGGTGACGACGGTGACGACGCGAATGGCGGCGGCATCGTCATCGGCACCACGCGGCCGGAGACGATCTTGGTGGACGGCGCGGTCGCGGTGCATCCCGACGACGCGCGCTTCAAGCCGTTGCTCGGCGCGCGCGTGTGGGTGCCGATGACCGAGCCGCGCCGCGCGATCGAGATCATCGCCGACGAGTATGTCGATCCCGACTTCGGCAGCGGCTGCGTCAAGATAAGCCCCGCGCACGACTTCAACGACTACGCGGTGCGCGCGCGCCATGCCGACAAGGACATCCCGCTGATCGTGCTGTTCACGCCGGAGGCGAAGATGAACGACAACGCGCCGAAGCGATACCGCGGTCTGGATCGCTACGACGCGCGCGCGCGCATCGTCGACGACTTGCGCGCGCAAGGGCTGCTGATCAAGGAGATGCCGCATCGCTACAAGTTGCCGCGCGGCGACCGCTCCGGCGCGGTGGTCGAGCCGATGCTGACCGACCAATGGTATGTGGACTTGACCCGCGACCAGTTGCCCGACGGTCGTCCCGGCGGTCGCGCGCAGATCACCGAGCCGGCGATCGCGGCGGTGCGCGACGGTCGCGTCGAGTTCGTGCCGGGCAACTGGAGCAAGACCTATTACCAGTGGCTGGAGAACATCGAGGACTGGTGCATCTCGCGCCAGATCTGGTGGGGGCATCGCATTCCGGCGTGGTATGACGACCACGGAAACATCTATGTCGCCGCCGACGAGACCGCCGTGCGCGCCAAGCACGACTTGCCCGACGACCTCGCGCTGCGCCGCGACGACGACGTGCTCGACACTTGGTTCTCGTCCGCGCTGTGGCCGTTCTCGACCCTCGGCTGGCCCGAGCCGAGCGCGCGACTGCAGACCTTCTATCCGACCAGCGTGCTGGTCACCGGCTTCGACATCATCTTCTTCTGGGTCGCGCGGATGATCATGATGGGCGTCAAGTTCATGCGCGAAGTGCCGTTCCATCAAGTGTACATCCACGGCTTGGTGCGCGACGCCCACGGCAACAAAATGTCGAAGTCCAAAGGCAACGTGCTCGACCCGATCGACTTGATCGACGGCATCGACTTGGAGGCGTTGGTGAAAAAGCGCGTCAGCGGCTTGATGCGCCCGCAGGACGCCGACCAGATCGAATCGCAGACGCGCCGCGACTTCCCCGACGGCATCCCGAGATTCGGCGCCGACGCGCTGCGCTTCACCTTCGCCGCGCTCGCCTCGACCGGACGCGACATCAACTTCGACCTGTCGCGCACCGAAGGCTATCGCAACTTCTGCAACAAAATTTGGAACGCCGCGCGCTTCGTTTTGATGCACGCCGAAGGAAAGGACTGCGGACTCGATGGCGGCGAAATGGAATGGTCGCTCGCCGACCGCTGGATGCGCTCGACCGCGCAGCGCAGCGCGGCGACGATCAACAACGCAATCGAATCGTATCGCTTCGACTTGGCCGCCAAGGCGTTGCACGAACTCATCTGGGGACGCTATTGCGACTGGTATGTCGAGCTGTCGAAGACCGCGCTGAACGATCCCGCGTGCGCGCCGGCGCGGCTGCGCGCGACGCGCCGCGCGTTGGTGGAGACGATGGAGACGATGCTGCGCCTAGCGCATCCGATCATGCCGTTCATCACCGAAGAGATCTGGCAGCAAGTCGCGCCGCTCGCCGGCGTGCGCGGCGCGACCATCATGACGCAACCGTACCCTAAGCCCGACGACGCGCTGATCGACGCCGACGCCGAGCGCGAGATGGCGCGGGCGATGGACATCGTGCTCGCCATCCGCCGCCTGCGCGGCGAGAACAACATTTCGCCGGCGCGCCGCGCGCCGATTCATCTGCAAGCCGCCGACGCGCAGCACGCGCTGCCGCCCGACGACGCGCTGACCTACATCCACGCCCTCGCCAAGACCGAGCCGCTGGCGCAAGCCGACGCCGCCGACGCCGCAACAACGATCGCCGCCGACACGCAGATCATCCTGCCGCTGCACGGCCTCGCCGACATCGCCGGCGAAATCAAGCGCGCCAAAAAAGAGTTGGCCGAGATCGAGAAAACCCTCGCCGCCAGCGCGCGCAAACTCGCCAACCCCGACTTCATCGACAAGGCGCCGCCGGCGGTGGTGCAAAAAGAACGCGACCGCACCGAAACGCTGCGCGCGAAGCAGGTCAAGTTGGAGGCGCGGCTGACGAGTTCGGCGTGACCGCGTCGGCTTGGCATTCGGACAGAATCCATTCGGCGAACGGGCGGCATGTTTCGCGCGTCTGCGCGTTGCTTGACTGCGCCAGGCAGTAGCCGCGACCGGTGATGATCTTGTGCGCGAACGGCGCGACCAGAACGCCGCGCGCGAGCGCGTCGCTGGTCAGGACATTGCTCGCCAGCACCAAGCCGTTGCCGAGTTCGGCGGCTTGCAACGCCAGGTGCGCGTGGTTGTAGCGCGCGCCGTTGCCGGCGTCGCCGATGACGCGCTCGCCATCGGCCGATGCGATCCACTCCGACCACGACACGCCGACGTTGTCGTCGTGGATCAACGCGAACTCGCGCAAATCGGCGATGCCGACTGACTTGTTGTCGCGCAAAAGTTTCGGACTACACACCGGAAAAATTTCCTCGGCGAACAACAACCGCGAATGATTGCGCGCATCTTCATCCACCGCGTCGGCGACGAACAAGATTCCGATGTCGGCTTCCGCCTCGCGCAAACTTTCGCGGAAATCATGCGTGACGATGCGCAAGATAATGTCCGGGCAACGCGCCTCGAACTGCGTCAGGCGCGGCGCAAGCCATCGCGCCGCGAACGAGTCGGTGGTCTGCAACGTGATCGTCGTCGCGTTTTTGCGCCAAGCGGTTTCGTCATTGCAAAACCGCTCGAGCCGATCGAACATCGCGCCCGCTTCGCGCAAACAACGCGCGCCGGCGTCGGTCATCTCGACCGCGCGGGCGCGACGCTCGAACAAACGCAAGCCGAGCCACTCCTCGAGTTGGCGCACTTGATGGCTGATCGCCGACGGCGTCACGCACAACTCGTCGCCGGCCTTGGTGAAACTTCGATGCCGCGCCGCGGCCTCGAAAGCGACCAGCGCATTCAATGGTGGAAGTTTTCTTTTCATCGCAACGAAGTGTATTGCATCGCTGAATTCGATTCATCCATCGGTTGAGTTTTTATCGCTTGCACGCACGCGCGGTGTTGGTCAGCATTGCCTTCGCACATAAATTGCGCGCAACAATGCGCGCCGCGAATCACCATGGCATCCGATCCACCCGACAACATCCCGCTCGGCGCGAGCCTCATCATCGCTACCGTGCTGGCGATGGCGTTCGCCGATGCGGTGATCAAGTACATCAGCGCCGACTTCCCGCTGTGGCAGATCTTCACGCTGCGCTCGCTGGCGGCGGTGTCGTTGCTGCTCGCCATCGCGTTGTTCGCGCGCACCGACCTCCGTCCGCGATCGTTGAAGTGGTCGTTGCTGCGCGCATTCTTGCTGGCGTTGATGTACATCGCGATCTACGCCGCCGCGCCGGTGCTGGCGTTGTCGGTCATCGCCGCGTCATTGTACACCGGGCCGATTTTCGTCGCGTTGCTGTCGGCGTGGTGGGCCGGCGAGGGCGTCGGCGCGCGTCGTTGGAGCGCAGTCGCGCTCGGCTTCGCCGGCGTGCTGGCGATCGTCCGCCCGGCCGTCGACGCGTTCTCGCCATACGCGCTGATCCCGGTCGCCGCCGGCTTTTTGTACGCGTTGGCGGCGATCATCACCCGCGCCAAGTGCCGCCGCGAACAACCGCTCGCGCTCGCGGTCATGCTCAACTTCGCGCTGCTCGCCACCGGCTTGCTCGCCACCGGCGCGCTGTTCGCGCTGCGCCCGCTGCTCGGCGACGGCGACGCGTATCCATTCCTGCTCGGCGAATGGATTTTGATGGGGTCGCGCGAATGGGGAATCATCGCGCTGCTCGCCGCGCTGATCGTGCTGATCGGCATCGGCTTGGCGAAGGCGTATCAGACCGCGCCGCCGACGATCATCGCCACCTGCGACTACGCCTACCTGCCGTTCGCCGCGCTATGGGGTTTCGTGTTCTTCGGCGAAATCCCCGACACTCCGGCGGTGATCGGCATCGCGCTAATCACCTTCGCTGGCGTGCTGGTGCTTAAGTGTTCGCGCCGTGATTAAATCGGATTCCCTTGCTCTGCCTCCGCCAGCAACTCGATATACCCGCGCACGTTGTCCATATGCGGATTGACCGCCAGCCCGCGGCGGAAATAAATCAATGCCTGCGCGGTGTCGCGCACTCGCATGTGCATCAATCCTTGTCCGACCAGTGCGCCGAAATGCCGCGGCTCGAGGCGAAGCGTCTCGACCACGTCGGCGGCGGACGCGGCGAAGTCGCCGAGCAAGTAATGCACCGTGGCGCGCTTGTTCCACGCCTCGGCGAAGTCCGGCGCGAGATCCACCATCGCATCGAACCGCGCCAACGCCGCGCGCAATCTACCGGCGCGCATGTCGTGCAACCCGGCGTCCATCAACGCGCGCACCGCCGCGTCGTCGTGCGCAATCCACGCATCCCAAATCCGCTGCGTCACCCGCGCCGCCTCCGCCGCCTCCAACTCGCCCTGCAAGGTCTCGAACAACGCATCCAACTCCGGCGCGTTTTGATCGGCGCGCGCCGGCACCGATGCTGCAGCAAGCAGCAACGCACATCCGGCGAACAAAAGGACGCGCTTCATTCGTCCGACCCCACCACGTTTTGATTCGCGCGCGCCGACGCGAACGATGCCGCGGCGAGCAACCGCGCACAGACAGCGTATAACAAAACGCGCATCATCCGCCCACTCGCGCTAGCAACGCATCCAACACCGGCGCGTTTTGATCGGCGCGCGCAGGGCGCGAACGCCGCAGCGAGTAGCAACGCATAACACCGCGCGCATCATCCTTCTTCCCGCGCTTTTAGTTCGACGCCGAGCGCATACAAGTCGTTGCTGCTTTTGCGCAGAATCCGCGCCGCGATTCGACTCGCGGATTTAAGCGGAATCTCGGCCATCAGCAACGTCATGATCTCGGCGGCGCGTTCGCGTTCCGCCGCGCTTTCGCGTTCGTCATCGCGCGCACCGGCGATGACGACGACGAACTCGCCTTTGCGATGGCGCGCGTCGGCGGCGATGGTCGCGCGCACTTGCGTCGCTGCGCCGCAGTAGAAAGTCTCGAACTTCTTGCTGATCTCGCGCGCCACGGCGACTTGCCGCGCGCCGCCGATCGCGGCGACTATAGCGTCGAGCGTCGCCGCGATGCGGTGGCTGGATTCATACAACACTATAGTACGCGGCTGGTCGCGCAACGCGCGCAACGCTCGCGCGCGCGCCGCCGCCCGCGCCGGCAAGAAGCCCTCGAAGCAGAAGCGATCTACGCCTAAGCCCGACGCCGACAACGCCGCGATCGCCGCGTTCGCGCCCGGAACCGGCGTGACCGCGACGCCGGCGTCGCGCGCGCGGCGCACCAGCAGATAGCCGGGGTCGTTGACCAGCGGCGTGCCGGCGTCGCTGATCAACGCGATGCGCGCGCCGCCTAATAGCCGCGCCAGCAAGTCGTCCAGCCGCGCCGCCTCGTTGTGCTGATGAAGCGACAACACCCGCGCGCGAATCGCCAGATGCCGCAGCAAGACGCCTGAGCGCCGCGTGTCCTCGGCGAGAATCAAGTCGGCCGCGCGCAACACCTCGATCGCGCGCAACGTGATGTCGCCGAGGTTGCCGATCGGCGTGGCGACGATGGACAACGTGCCCGCGTGCGCGGCGGCGGTTGTTTCGCTGGTGATCGCTTTGCCGCGAGTTGCTCGGTGGTTGCGTGCGTTGCTAGTCGCATCGCCGTCGGTCGATTCGCCAGCGGTCGATTCGCCGTCAGCTGTTTCGCCGTCGGTCGTTCGGGGGTCGCGCGTGTCGCGCATGCTTTGCGGTTGCCGCATCGGTTTCGTATAATTCCGCGATGGACGCCAAGCCGTCATTGTATGGGCGATGGAGTCGGTTTTCCACGATTCGCGGCGCCGCTTCGCCGCCGCGCGTGCGCAAACCGCAGCCGCCGCCAAGCCCGAAGTCGCGCTTGAAGCGGCATTCCTTCGCGCCTCCCATCGCGCATTCCTTCATGCATCCCATCGCGCGCTGCCTTCCCGCATTGATTGCCGCGTTCGCGCTCGGCG
>JBPCXC010000029.1:0-1284 GCA_051008875.1 bacterium | reverse complement strand
GCATCGACCTAAGCCGCCAGCGCGCGCGCCAAGCGAGCGCCGCCGACATCGAAGCGTTCGACCACATCATCGCGATGGACTACGCCAACCACGCCGACCTGGCCCGCCTCGCCGACGCGCGCCACCGCCGCAAGATCCGCCTGCTGCTCGAGTCGTGCCCCGACTTGGGGTTGGACGAAGTGCCCGACCCGTACTACGGCGACGCCGCCGGCTTCGACCGCGCGCTCGACTTGATCGAACACGCCAGCGCCGCCCTGCTCGACCACATCCTCGCAACGCATCAACGATGAACGCGCCGATGATGAACGCGCGATGATGAACGCGCCGACGATGAACGCATCAACGATGAACGCGCGACGCATCCGCGTTCCGACGCAACGCGCGACGTTGCTCGACGCGCGCCGCGCATCGATGATGAGTCCGGTGCGATGACCACGCCGCGCATCGACATCGACATCCCGACGCAACGCTTGGCGTTGCTCGACGCGCGCGGCGCGCAAGTCGCGCGATACGCGATCTCCAGCGCCGCCAACGGCGTCGGCGAAGTCATGGATAGTTTTTGCACGCCGCGCGGCCGCCACATCATCCGCGCCAAGATCGGACGCGGCGCGCCGCGCGGCAGCGTGTTCGTCGCGCGGCGATGGAGCGGCGAAAGATTCGGCCCCGGCTCGCGCGCGGCGCATCCCAAGCGCGACTGGATCCTGACGCGCATCCTGTGGCTGAGCGGCTGCGAAGTCGGCTTCAACCGCCTCGGCCGCGTGGACAGCATGCGCCGCTTCATCTACATCCACGGCGCGCCCGACGACGTGCCGATGGGACAACCCGGCTCGCGCGGCTGCATCCGCATGACCTGCCGCGACGTGATCGACCTGTTCGACCGCGTCGCCCCCGGCACGCCGGTGCACATCCATGAATGATGCGCGCACGACGCAACCACTCGGCGCGTTGATGGTCGATGTCGTCGGCGAATCGTTGCGCGGCGACGAATGCGATTTCCTGCGGCATCCGGCGGTCGGCGCGGTGATTTTGTTCGCGCGCAACTATCGCAGTCGCGCGCAGGTCGCGGCGTTGGTCGCCGAGATCAAGGCGGTGCGCGCGCCGGCGTTGCTGGTCGCGGTCGATCAAGAGGGCGGGCGGGTGCAGCGTTTCGCCGCCGGCTTCCATCCATTGCCGGCGCTGGCGCGCATCGGCGCGTTGCATCGGCGCGACCGCGCGCGCGCCCGCGAGGCGAAGAACACCGCAAGCCTAATTGGGGGCACCAAAGTGATGCTAGTCGGCGTTGAC
>JBPCXC010000028.1:0-1494 GCA_051008875.1 bacterium | reverse complement strand
ATCGCGGCGCGGGCGGGATGAACGCGGTCGCATTTCACCGTCGCGCGGACGCGACGCCGCACGCTTCGGCGCAAGCGGACGACGCGGTCGCGCCGCAAGTTTCGCGCGCATCGAATGCGGAGATCGAACACGCGCAATCGCGGCGCGGGCGGGATGAACGCGGTCGCATTTCACCGTCGCGCGGACGCGATGCTGCACGCTTCGGCGCAAGCGGACGGCGCGGTCGCGGCGCAAGTTTGGCGCGCGTCGAATGCAGTGATCGAGCGACGCGCGGTTACGGCACAAGCGCGATGAACGCGATCGCATTTCGCCGTCGCGCGGGCGTGTTGCTGGGCTTGTTGTTGAGCGCGTTGCCGCAGGTGTCGGCGCAAGCGGACGGCGCGATCGCGACGCAGACTTTGCGTTACGCCGCCGCTTATCAAGGCATCGACGCCGGCGAAGTGGTGATCGAGATCCGCGCCGACGACGAGGCGTATGTGGTCACCTCGACCAGCAAACCGAGTATGCTGGCGCGGATGTTCGTGCGGGATCATGTCAGCGCCACGCATTTCGCGCGGCGGCGCGACGGGCTCGGCGAGCGGGTCGTGCTCGCGCATGGCGTCGAGCGGCTGGTCGGCGAAGAGTCATACGCGCGGCGCTTCCGCCTCGATCGCGCGCGCGGTCGAGTCGAGTTCAGCGACAACGACAACGCCAGCGACAACGACAACGTCAGCGACAACGATAACGACGGCGACGGCGATAACAACGACAACGCCGACAACGCGACGCGCCACGGCGCGATCGCCGCCGACGATAGGTTCGAAGCCGCCGCTTTCCCGCTGCTGCTGATGCTGCGCCCGCTCGACGGCCTCGCCGACACGCGCGTGCGCGAAGTCAGCGCGCGGCGCATACGCGACTACGTGTATGAAGCGCCGACGCCGGAGCGCATCGAAGTCCCGGCCGGTCGCTTCGCCAGTTGGCGCATCCGCCGCCACCGCGCCGACCGACCGACCGACCGCGTCACCGTGTGGTTGCGCAAAGCCGACGGCGACGACGACGCGGTGCCGCTCAAGATTCAAATCGACAAGCGCGGCAAGCGCAGCGTGCTCGCGCTCGCCGAGCAACAAGTCGCGACGGCGACGGAAGCGATGGCGCAAGCGGAGGAGGCGACGCAGTGAATCACGCTCGCACTCGCTTCGCGTCCGCGCTCGCGCGCGAGATCCTCGCGGTTCGCCGTGCGGTGTTAATGTACGAAGAGGCGACGGCGCAATGAGTCGCGTCGCCGCGCACGCCCACTCCGCGCCCGCGCGCGTCGAGTATTCAGTCGCGCTCGCCGACTGGCACTCGCGCTCGCGTGAGATTCTCGCGGTTCGCCGCGCGGTGTTCATTGACGAGCAGGGCGTCAGCGAGGCGTTGGAGATTGATCCGCGCGACCACCGTCACATCCATGCGTTGGCATACGACACGCACGGCGGCGCGATCGCGACCGGGCGGTTGCTGGCGGACGGGCAGGTC
>JBPCXC010000027.1:0-19501 GCA_051008875.1 bacterium | reverse complement strand
GTCGGTGGCTGATTATGTAATCAGTTAGTTCCTTAATTTTTTCTCCTAGAATCGCCTCCATTCCGCCAAGCGCGCGTTCAAATATGCCAAGCCGCTCGAAAAGTCTTTCATAGATGCGTTGATCAATAGTGTTGGCATATCCGAAGCTCCGGATGAGAATAGTTTTTGACTTTTGTCCGATCCGGTCTAGCCTCCCTATACGCTGTTCTACTTTCATTGGATTCCAAGGCAGGTCATAATTTACAATCATGCGGCAGAATTCCAAATCAACCCCCTCGCTCGCCACTTCAGAGGAGAGAAGAATTTTGACCGAATCGTCTGAGCGAAACCGACGTATAGCATCTTGCTTGCTGTCCTTCATTCCCCCCATGAGCACTTGGCTTGGGATGTCTTGTTCATTCAAACGCTCTTCAAGGTAAAACAGGGTGGCTCGAAAGTAAGAGAAGACTACGATTTTTTCATTTGGATACTCCAAAAAATATTTTTCGATAACATCGAGAAAGTGATTGAACTTGCTATCGTGTGCTCGCAATTTATCTAAATCTACTACAGGGAGAACCGCGGAAGTCAAATGCTCCATGAAGGGCGATATATCTTGGGCGGTATCGATTTCCGCTCCCATGTCTTCATAGAGCATGTCCTCATATAGATTCTGTGTTTCATAGCTGACCTTCTGGCTCCATGATTTGGCTGCGGCATACATACAACTTGATACTTGCCGTTGCGGGCTAGCAAGAAGAAACCCGTCGTTGATTCCGTGTTGCTGAGCGTAAGATTTTATTGCCTCGGTGACTGCATCGTAAAGTTCTTTCTCCGCATAGTGCTGCGGGATGAAATTAGATTCTGCCTTTCGTATAACTTGCCATTGTAGAACCTCAGATTTTCTTGTCCGCGTGTACACATGGCGCCACAAATTTATCCGCTCAAGCATATTGGCGAGACGAACACGTTCATACTGTGTGGCAATGCTTGCGGAATCGGGAAATTCCAGCTTAATCTTCCGAATCTGCAAACTGTCTTGGAGAAAATCATGTTCAGCAGCCTCGTCAAGGCATGCATGAATATCATTTATTTCCACATTTTCATCAAGAATAATTCGCCGCGCTCGTATCAGCGGCTCATTTGCCTGCAAAACCTGCGGAAAGAAATCTGGTACATGGAAAGTGTCTGGGTCAACAATATTAAGCAAACTGAATAGATCATCGCTTCTTAAGTTTATGGGCGTTGCCGACAATAGAATAATATTCTTGCTGATGTCCCTTAGCATTTTTCCAAGGCGCGCACTTTGAGTTTCGCGGTTGCGCATATGATGGGCTTCGTCAATGATCAACAGATCTATGATCGGCGGGTTATCGGACTGTTCATTCAAAAAGTTTGCTAATTTTCTGCGCGGTGCCGATTGGTCTTGTTCTTGTCGCCGGACACTTGGGAGTCTTATGCCCTGCATACTACAGATAATGCCTTTGCCATCAGGAGTCTGGTCCGGAGAACGTTGAAGTTCGGCGACAAGATCAGCCGCATCCATAATTGTAGCATCCACACCGAACCGGTTGCGCAGTTCATCGCGCCACTTTTCACGCAACATTGCTGGGCAAACGACCAATACTCTCCGGAAATCATATCTTGCGCGCAGCTCGGTCCAGATCAGGCCCGCTTCAATTGTTTTTCCGAGCCCCACCTCATCGGCGATGAGTAGTCCATTCGAAGGGGATTCCAAGAATGCAAAAACCGGCTTGAATTGATGTGGATAGAACTCCGTATTGGTTATGTCTAGGCTGTAAACAATGCTCGATAAGCGGCCGCTTAGGAAGATATGCGAAACATACCGCCGGAGATCAGATGCTCTGCCAAAACGACCCTTCTCAACTAAATCTTCCCAGTTTTGCGGCCCTTTTCTGAAAATTTCTAGTTCGTAAGCAGGTACGTACTCAACAGAGTTGGAAAATTTTATCTGGTAATAGGAAATTCCAGATCTGCTGCGACTGCGTCCAGTGTAATGACCGGATCTTCCGGGGTCATATCGACGATATACTTGCAATCCTGTTTGGAGTAATTTTTCATCTATCATGGAATGAGCTCCCGCTAAATGGAACTTCGATGACGTGGATTTCTTGATACGGCAAGAGTTTAACAGCACATCTAAGCTATCCTAGCACAACGTAGAAATCACAATTGATACTCATGAGTCTTTCCTTAAGTCTCAAAGCCAAAACCCGCTTGATCCAAGCCTGGCGCGCCGGCGTGGCGTGCGTTGGCGGCGAGCGGGCGGTGCGGGCGGCGATCGGCGGCGAGCGGGACGGGCGGGCGATTACGCATTTGCTGGCGGTGGGCAAGGCGGCGTCGGCGATGTGCGCCGGCGCGTTGGAGCATCTCGCCGCGGACGGCGTCGCGTTGGTGGTGACCAAGCACCGGCATTGCGACGCCGCGGTCGCCGCGCATCCGCAGGTGACGGTGATCGAGTCCGGGCATCCGACGCCGGACGCGAATAGTTTGCGCGCCGGTCGCGAGATGGCGGCGATGGTGCGCGCGGCGCCGTCGTCGGCGGAGTTGGTGATGCTGCTCTCCGGCGGCGCGTCGGCGTTGGCAGAGGACTTGGCCGATGCGATCGGCTTGGACGACTTGCGGCGACTGACCGAGCAGTTGCTCGCGGGCGGCTATGACATCGAGCGCATCAACGCCGCGCGCACGCGGCTGTCGCGGATCAAGGGCGGCCGATTGCTCGGCGGCTTTCGCGGGCGTTCGGTGCGCGTCTATGCGATCTCGGACGTGCGCGGCGATCGCATAGAAGTGATCGGCGGCGGCATCGGTGCGCTCGGTCGGGTCGAGTCGTTAGCGGATTCGCTGCCGCCGGAGATGGATGATTTGCTGGCGCGGCTGGGGGAGGGTGATTCGTCGCATGGCGACAGTGAGTCGCGCAATGATGATTCGTCGCACGGCGATAATGAACTACGCAACGATGATTCACTACGCAACAACGTTTCATTTCGCGCAAACGATTCGCCGCATAACGATCCATCGCATTCAACCAACGCTTCCGACTCCATTGACTACCGCGCGCACATCATCGCCTCGAACCGCGTCGCCCGCGATGGCGCCGCTACGTTCTTGCGCGATGCTGGTTTGAATGTCGTGGTCAATGAAGAATCGTTGCATTGCGACTTGCACGCCGCCGCCCAGCGCATCGCCGCGGATGTGCTTGCCGGACCGCCGGGCGCGTATGTCTGGGGCGGCGAGCCGACCGTGGTGCTGCCGCGCAAGCCCGGCGTCGGCGGGCGCAATCAAAGTCTCGCGCTGGCGTTCGCCAAGGCGATTCGCGGTCGGCGCGACCTCTGCGCGCTGGTCGCCGGCACCGACGGCACCGATGGTCCGACCGCGGTCGCTGGCGCGCTGGTGGACGGCGACACCTTCGACGCCGCATCGGGCGCCGCGCGCGCGCTGCAAAAGGCGGACGCCGGAACCTATCTGGCGCGGATCGCCGCGCTGTTCAAGCCGGGCCCGACCGGAACGAATGTGATGGACTTGGCGATCGCGATCAAGCACGGCCGCGCTTAGCGCGCCGAGCGGACGCCGCGCGCCGGCGAAGCGACGATCCCCGCGCTGTCATCGCCGCTGGATGACCGCGCTGCCATCGGCGACCTCCGCGCTGTCAGCGGCGGCGCGTTGTGGTAGATTCGACGCTGGACATTCAATCCTTTCCACGAGTTCCGCCCATGATTCATTTCCGCGTTTTCGCCGTTGTCGCGTTCGCGTTGTCGTTGTTGTCTTGCTCGTCCGCCGGCAAGCAGGAGGAGGCTAATCAAGGCAAGGATTCGCGCGACGAAGATTCGTTGTTCTCGATCACCCAGCCGAGCCGCGCCCGCACCGCGTTGGAAGTGCCGCCGGACTTGCTCGATTCCGCCACGCAAAAAGTGCGCGACAACGCGACTGCGCGCGCGAACGCGAACGCGAGCGGCGAGCGTGTGCTGCCGGAGGTCGTCGGCGCGACCATTCAGAAGGACGCGGAGCGTTCCTGGCTTGAAGTGGACGCCGAGGCCGAGGCGGTGTGGCGCAAACTGGTCGAGTTCTGGGCGTATGAAGGAATCGACTTGGTCGAGTATCGTCCCGAGTCGGGCGTGATGGAGACCGACTGGTTCGTCAAGTCCGCGAAGAAACCCCAGAGCAAAGGCGTCGGCACGGTCGCGGTCGAGTTGTTCGACGCATTCACTTCGCGGCGCACTGCGCTCGACAAGTTCACGTTGCGCCTGGAGCGCAACGGCGACGCGACTTATGTGTTCGTCAGCCATCGCGCGCGCGAAAAGATCGCCAAGGAATACGCCAACAAACTCAAGAGCACCGAATACGAATGGGTCGAGCGCGACGAGGACGCGGAGAAGGTCGCGCAGTTGTTGCAGACCATCGTGCTGTTGTTCGCCGGCGCGGAAGCGGACGGGCGCAACCCCGCTTAAGTTCTCGCATTCGCGCGCGAAGTCGGTTGCATCGGTCGCACCCGCCGCGTCATCAGCCCGTTCGCGCAAAGCCATAAGCCGCGCGCGTTCGCTTCATCGAACCGCGCGCTGACCGCCGCGGCTCGCATTGGATTTTGATCATGCATACGCCGACTCCGATTCGCCTCGACAATGCGCGCGTGCTGATTTACAGCCACGATACTTTCGGCCTCGGCCATCTGCGCCGCTGCCGCGCGATCGCGCATGAACTGGTCGGTCGTTTCAAAGGCATCTCGGTGCTGATCCTGTCCGGCTCGCCGGTGATCGGCGGTTTCGAGTTCCGCGCGCGGGTGGACTTCGTGCGCATCCCCGGCGTGATCAAACTCAAGGACGGCAGTTACACTTCGCTTGGCTTGCACATCGATCTCGACCAAACGATGGCGATGCGCGAAGCGATCATCCGCCAGACTGCGGAAGTGTTCCGCCCGGACTTGTTCTTGGTGGACAAGGAGCCGCTCGGGCTGGAGGGCGAAGTCGGCGAAACGCTGCGGCAACTGCGCCGGCGCGGCGCGCGCACGGTGCTCGGGCTGCGCGATGTGATCGACGAGCCCGAGTCGCTGCGGCAGGAATGGACGCGCAAGTCGGCGCTGTCGGCGATCGCCGAGTTGTACGACGAGATTTGGATCTACGGACGCGAGGCGTTCTATCACCCGCTGCGCGGCCTCGGCCTCGGCGACGACATCGCGCGCAAGACCGTGTTCACCGGCTATCTGCGTCGCCCGTCGGTCGAGGACGCGTTCGCGCCGCGCATCAAAAAGCCCTACATTTTGGTTTCTCCCGGCGGCGGCAAGGACGGCGAGGCGATGGTCGAGTTGGCGTTGCAAGCGCTGCGGCGCAGCAGCCGTCCCGAAGTCGCGATGCTGTTGGTGCTCGGTCCGTTCATGGACGAGGAGCAACGCATGCGATTCAAACGCTGCGCCGAGTCGATGCCGAACTTGCGCGTGCTCGACTATCATCCGCGCATCGAGCACTTGATCGAGAACGCCGACGGGCTGATCACGATGGGCGGCTACAACACCTTCTGCGAAATCTTGAGTTTCAACAAGCCGGCGATCGTGCTGCCGCGATTCGAGCCGCGCACCGAGCAGTTGATTCGCGCACGCCGCGCCGCCGAGTTGGGATTGATCACCATGCTCGAGCCCGCCGCCGGCAGCGTCGAGAACTTGCAGTCGCTGCTCGATGACTTGACCGCGAACCCGTGCCGCGCGCCGCGTCCAGCGGACAACTTGCCGGACGGAATGCTCGATGGAATGGATCAAGTGTGCGAGCGAGTGGTGGCGATGCTCGGTGCCGAGTCGCCGCGTGCAGCGCGTGGCGACTCGCGTTAGTCGTTAAGCGTTCGTTCGCGTTCATTGCGATTGCCTTTGCGCGGCGCGGCTCGAAGTTTGCGGGTGCATATCCACGTCCAGCATCTGCTGGGCGGCGGGCACTTGGTGCGGATGAAAGCGCTGGCGGCGGCGCTCGTCCGCGCCGGGCATCAAGTCGTCGTGCTCAGCGGCGGGCTCGGTCGCGAACGCCTCGCCGACGGCGCATCGACGCGGCATGCCGACGGCTATCGTCTGGTGCAGTTGCCGGCGATCCAAACCGCGCCGGGCGACTTCACCACATTGCTCGACCGCGACGGCGCGCCGGTCACCGATGCGTTCAAGCGTTGCCGCAGCGAGCAACTGTTGCATCGCATCCGCGCCGACGCGCCGCAGGTGGTGCTGGTCGAGACCTTTCCATTCGGCCGTCGCGCGCTGCGGTTTGAACTGCTGCCGCTGATGCGACTGCTTGGCGAGATCAAGCCACGCCCGCTGGTGTTGTGCTCGCTGCGCGACATCCTGCAACGCCGCGCGCCCAAGCGCGACGCGCACGCGGCGGACGCGGTTGATGCGTGGTTCGATCATGTGCTGGTGCACGCCGATCCGGCGGTGGCGACGTTGCGCGATACCTTCCCGCTCGCCGCGCGGTTGCATGGCCGGGTGTTCCATTCCGGCTATGTTCATTCGCGTCCGCAAGCGCCGCGCGTGCGCGACGATGCGCATGAATTGAATGGCGTGGTCGTCTCCGCCGGCGCCGGCGCGGTCGGATTCGAGTTGCTGCAAACCGCGCTCCAAGCCAAAGCGCACAGCGCGTTGCACGATCGCGTCTGGCGGCTGCTGGTTGGCGAACATGCGCCGCAAGCGCAGTTCGACGCGTTGCGACGCCAAGCCGGCGACGGCGTCGTGGTCGAACGCAACCGCGCCGACTTCATCGCGCTGCTGGCGCGCTGCGCGGTATCGGTGTCGCAAGCCGGCTACAATACCGTGCTCGATGTCGTTGCCGCCGGCTGCCGCGCGGTGCTCGCGCCGTTCGCGCAACACGGCGAGACCGAGCAGACGCATCGCGCCGAGTTATTCGCGCGTTTGGGCCGAGCGGTCGCGCTGGCGGAACGCGATCTCGCGCCGCGAACGTTGGCGGCGGCGATCGATCGCGCCGCGCGACTCGACTTGTCCGCATGTCGCCCGATTGATTTGAACGGCGCGGCGGCGACGGTCGAGTTCATCGAGCGTCATGCGTCGCCGTCAACTTCAACTTCAACCGCAACGAACACCGCGGCAAACATAAGCCGATGACCGACTGGATTGATGCGCTCTATCGCGAGTTGGATCAATGGAACTACGACGGCGTCGAGGCGACCTTTTGGTGGCGCGATGACGACGCGCAGACGCCGACGCCCGAACTCGATCAACTTCTCGCGCTGGCGCGGCGATACGATGCGCCGCTCGCGCTCGCGGTCATTCCCGCGGGGCTGGATCGCGCGTTGGCGACGCGACTCGAATCGTCGGCGGTCGCGGTGCTGCAACATGGATTCGCCCACGCCAACCACGCTGCGCGCGGCGAAAAGAAAATGGAACTCGGCGACGAACGCGACATCGAGATCGTCCAGCGCGAGTTGAGCGATGGCTTGCGCGTGCTACGCGATGCGTTCGCGGCGCGCTTCATCGCGGTGCTGACGCCGCCGTGGAATCGCATCGCGCCGTCGTTGCCGCCGATGCTGGCGCAGCACGGCTATCGCGGGCTCTCCACGTTCGCGCCGCGCGCCGCGGGCGAGGCTGCGCCGGGGCTGCGCGTGGTCAATACGCATGTTGATGTGATCGACTGGAAACGCGCCAGCGTGCGCGGTGCGCGGCCGTTCGTCGGCGCGCATCGCGCGACCGAGGCGATGGTCGCGCATCTACGCGGGCGCAGATGCGGCGCGTTCGACAGCGCCGAGCCAACCGGCTTGTTGACGCATCATCTGGTGCACGACAATGCGTGCTGGCGATTCCTGTCGCAGTTGCTGGCGGCGTTGGACGATCACCCGGCGGTGAAATTCATAAGCGCGGCGATGGCGTTTGCGATTGATTTTGAGTCCGATTCGGTGAGCGAGCGCGATTGAATCAAGTTCGGTTTGGTTGATCGAGTCGCCGATTCAATCCGCGCATCCGATCACGCGCGTCAGCGCTGCGCCGATGATTTCGGCGGCGCGCTCGAGTTGATGCGATTGCCGATACGCGCGCAGCGACGCCGCCGACATGCGCGCCAATGTTTCCGGCGCGGCGAGCAAGCGTTCGATCTCCATCGCCATGCGCGCGCCGTCGGGCTGCGCGATCAATCTGCCGGTGACATCGTGCGTGACGATGCCGCCGATGCCGCCGTCGTCGCCGGCGAGCACCGGCAAGCCGCAGCCGAGTGCTTCGAGCGCGGCCATGCCGA
The DNA here is from genome assembly GCA_051008875.1 of bacterium. Taxonomy (GTDB): domain Bacteria; phylum Pseudomonadota; class Gammaproteobacteria; order Arenicellales; family Poriferihabitantaceae; genus JAHRAW01. Next base: position 11,297 of record JBPCXC010000027.1, on the reverse strand, counting down.
TGGCTTCGTTGCGTGCCGGCCACACCAATAAATCGCTGGCGCGCATCAGCGGATAGAGCGCGTCCGGGTCGAGGCGGCCGAGGAAGCGAACTCGGCTTGATCGCGGCGCGCGCGCGCGGAACATCTCGACCACGCGCGACTCGGCGACGCCGTCGCCGGCGATCAGCAGTCGCCAGTCGCGGCGATTCATCTTAGGCGTAGCGTCGGCGAGGATGCGATACGAATCCAGTTTGCTGTCGTCGCGCATCATCGCGACGCATAGCAGCCAATAAACATTGGCGTCGGCGTCGATCTCGAAGCGCGCGGCGAGGTCGCGGCGCAGGTTGGTCTTTGCCGGCTGCGCGTCGGTCGCGGGCAAGTCGGCGAACGGTTTGATTTCGCGCAGCACTTCATCGCGCCGCACGAATGGCCGCAAGCCGTCGCGGTCGGTGGGGTTGAGGTTGAAGATCAAGTCTGCGCGTTGCACCGCCGCGAGCGTGCTGGCGTGGCCGCGTCGCCACGCGCCGTCGCGTTGCTTTTGCGCCAGCGACGCCTCGGCGAGCACATGCGGAATGTCAAGCGCGACGCTGACCGCCGGGCCGATCCAGTCCGGCGCCTTGTGATAGGGGTGATAGGTGAACCAGCAACGCGGCCGCTCGGCGCGCGGCAAGCGGCGGTAGGTTTCGATCAATCGCGCCGCTTCTTGCGCGCCTTGTGTTTCGATCTCGTCTTGCCGATGCGAGTCGCCGCGGCCTTCCCAGGCGCGCAACTCGCTCGCCAACTCGACCGCGGAGCCGGCACGCCGCAACGCCGCGATGAACAGCCGCGCGATGCGCCGGTCGCCGGACGGGCGCGCGTGGTCGGGGGATTTCATCGGCGCGTAGAAGGCGACTTTCACGGCTCGCGATTCGACTAGGAAAAAAAAAGGAGTCGGGCGGGGCGATGACGCGGACGATCGACGACGTTCATCGCGATGCTATACTATCACCGCCGCCGTCGATTCGAATCCGCGAATCCATTCCATCCGATGTCCGCACAATCGTCCGCCAACCCAATCACGATCAACTCGCTCGGCAAGATGAAAGCCGACGGCGAGAAGTTCGCCGCGCTGACCGCGTATGATTATTGCAGCGCGTATGCGGCCAGCGACGCCGGCGTCGAGGTGTTGCTGGTCGGCGATTCGCTCGGCATGGTGATCCAGGGGCACGACAGCAGTTTGCCGGTGACCATCGAGGACACCGCGTATCATGTCCGTTGCGCGCGGCGCGGCAATCGCGGCGCGCTGCTGATGGCGGACTTGCCGTTCATGAGTTACTACTCGGAAGCGAAGAGTTTGGAGAACGCCGCGATCTTGATGCGCGAGGGCGCGCAGGCGGTGAAACTCGAAGGCGGCGCGTGGCTCGCCGAGACCGCGCGGTTGCTGAGCGAGCGCGGGATTCCGGTGTGCGCGCACATGGGCTTGACGCCGCAGTCGATCAATCACCTCGGTGGCTATCGCGTGCAAGGACGCGACCCGGCGCATGGGCAGACGATCATCAACGAGGCGAAGGTGTTGCAAGAAGCCGGCGCGAGTTTGATCTTGATCGAATGCGTGCCGGCGAAACTCGGCGCGCGAATTGCCGCGGAGATCGCCGCGCCGGTCATCGGCATCGGCGCCGGCGCTGGCGTCGATGGACAAATTCTAGTGTGGCACGACCTGCTCGGCCTGTATCCGGGCAAGACCGCCAAGTTCGTCAAGAACTATCTGCGCGGCAACGCCGACGGCGTGCAAGGCGCGCTGAAGGCGTATGTCGCGGAAGTCAAAAACGGCAAGTTCCCGGCGCCGGAGCATTGCTACGCGTGATGCGTTGGCGTGCGTTCGAGCGACGGCTCGACGCATTGAGCGCACCGCGCCTCATTCAATCAACGATCATCTCGAGCAGTCGCGCGAAGTTGTCGCGCATGTCGAAGCGTGCGTGCACCACCGCGCGGCCGGCGTCGCCGAGGCGTTGGCGCAAGGTCGGGTCGGTGATTAGGCGATGCAGCGCATCGCGCAGCGCGTCGGAGTCGTCGGGCGCGACCAGCAAGCCGTTGGCGTCGTGCTCGATCAGTTCGGGAATGCCGGAGATGCGCGTCGAGGCGACCGCGAGGGCTTGGCTTTGCGCTTCGACCAGGACATTCGGCAGGCCGTCGCGGTCGCCGTCGGCTTCGATGCGGCAGTTCAGCGCGAACAAATCCGACTCGCGATAGCGCGCGAGCACCGCGCGGCGCGACTGCGCGCCCAGCCAAGTGGTTCGTTCGGCGATGCCGAGTTGGTCGGCGCGTCGTCGGCATGCGTCGAGCAGCGGGCCGTCGCCGATGTGGGTGAAGGTCCAATGCAACCCGCGCGGCAGTCCCGCCAGCGCGTCGAGCAGGCCGAAGTAGCCCTTCTTGCCGACCGCGCGGCCGACGCTGAGGACGCGCACCGGGAGTAATGGATCGCCGCCGTCGCGATGCGCGCGTTGCGGCGGCTCGGCGGGAAGCGTCGTTAGGTCGAGTCCGTGATAGTTGAGCGCGACTTTGTCCGCCGCGTTCGTCGTCGTCGCGTTCGCCATCGCGCGCAGATGATCGAAGTTGGCGCGGGTGCAAGTGGTGAGCCAGCGGCAATGATCGAGTTTTTCGCGGACTTCCCAGTCCGGCGTGGTCCAGATGTCCTTGGCATGCGCCGAGCAACTCCACGCGATGCCGCGCAGCGTCGCCGCATAGCGCGCCACCGACGCCGGCGTGTGCAGGAAATGCGCGTACAGCAAGTCGATTCCGTCGGGCATTTCCGTCGCCAACACTAACGCCTGGCCGAATCTTCGGATGCGGTTGCGCCAGTTGCGCGGCGGTTCGCGCCGCAGATCGCGCAGCCAGATTCGTCGCGCTTGACGGTAGCGTCGGTCGCGGCGCATCCGTCGCCAAGCGCGCAGCACGCGCAGCGGCTGGCGATGCAAGTATTCCGGCAGATAGGTAACCGGCGCGCGAATCGCCCGATGCACCGGATGCGTCTCGCGGTCGGTCGGTCGGCGCAGCGAGAACAACGCGACGATCACGCCGGCGCGCTCGAGCGCGTGGATCTCCTCAGCGATGAAAGTCTCCGACAATCGCGGATAGCCTTTCAGAACGATGGCGATGGAGGTTGGCATGGCGATGGATTCGGGTTGAGTTTGTGCTCGACGATTCGATTCGAATGCGGCGGTTGCGATTGTAGCCGAGCGCATCGGCGGCGATGGCGTATAATCGCGCGATGAATTTGAAGCGTCGAATCGCCTTGGCTTATTATCGGGCGAAAGGTCATTTCCCGGCGACGCTGGATGGACGCGCGTATCGCTTGGTCGCGGAGGATCGGAAGTTCTGGTGCAAGGTCGCGGCGGGGCAGTGGGAGCGCGACACGTTTCGTTTTCTCGATCGTTGCTTGCGCGATGATTCGGTGTATCTCGACATCGGCGCGTGGATCGGTCCGACCGTGCTGTTCGCCGCCGCGCGTTGCCGCATGGTGTATTGCGTCGAGCCCGATCCGATCGCGTATCAACGCCTGCTGGCGAATTTGCGCATGAACGGCGTCGCCAACGTGCGCTCGTTCCACGGCGCGCTCGCGGCGCGCGGCGGCGCGGTGCGCATCGCCAGCGAAGGCGGATTCGGGCGCAGCGTGACGCGCGTCGAAGTGCGCGCGCCGAGTGGCGTGCGCGGCGACCACGCGACCGTGTTGGCGATGGACTTGCGCGCGCTGCTCGACTTGTGGGGCATCGCGCGAATCGATGTGCTGAAGATCGACATCGAAGGCGCCGAGTTCGATTTGATGCCTTCGCTGATGGAGTTGACCACGCGCATCAAGCCGCACATTCATCTGTCGCTGCACGCGCCGTTCTTCCCGCGCTCCGAACGCCGCGACAAACTCGCCGCGGTGGTGGCGTTGGCGGAGCGTTACGCGCATTGCTACGACCAACGACTCGCCGAAATCCAGCCGCACGAGATTCTCGATGCGCGGTTGCGGTTTGAAGAGAAACCCCGCAGCGTCGTGCTGACGGACGAAGTCCTTTCCAAGCCGTAGGTCGTAGCGCTAAATCACCTAATCTTGTTTGGGTATTGATTGCTGAGAACAGAGTGGTTTGTTGAAAACTCACCAGTCTTAGAATCCTTAATCAACAACTCTTCTTGTATCAAATCTTTGATGTCGTTGCGTAAGGTCTGCATACTGACTGTGGCGTACGCTTGAGCGATTTGTGGCGAGGTCAATTGAATTGATTCCAGGTTGTATGATTTCCGAAGGGGCATATTCATCAACAAATGCTTTCTTCTTGAAGCAACCGGCTTGCTCCATTTTAGGCTGGCTATCTTATCATCTACATATGCTTGCCATTCTTTGTGTAGGCGAACCTTGGCAACAATTTCCCAAACCTCATTTAGCCCGTCCAGAAAGCCGGTAACTGCGTAGGCGATGAATGAAGTTAATTCACGTTCTTTCTGGCCTTTTGCAATATGGCCGTAATATTCTGGTCGAGTATTGTTGTAGTGATTGGACAGAATGTGTGCGCAAATATCCGGAACCCCCGCTCTTAGCAACAAGTAAAACTCAACCAGCCGACCGGTGCGTCCATTGCCATCGTCAAACGGATGGATCCATTCGATATAGACATGGGTAACAATTGCTTGAATGATGCCGTTTCGGAATGACTGTTTCCCCGAGGCGAATCTGAATTCACTTTGCAGCCATTTGCAAAGTTGATCCACCAATCCTTCAACTTGATTTTTCTCGCGACCGAATGGAGGACATCGATAGCCCCCGACTACGCGTTGCGATTGCGCAAACTGCCCAGGGGTTGCGTTAAACGGCGCAGGCAAATCCTCGCCAATCATAGAATGAAATTGTTTTAACAGTTGCGGTGTAATCAATCGCGGTGTGGCTTGTCCGCTGAAATCTTGCATGATTCGATTCATCGCTTGTACCACGTTGCTCACTTCCTTTGCTTGATAGGATTTGCTCTCGGGGAGTCGTTTGCCCTCCAGAACTTTTTGGACCTCATCTTCAGTTAGCGTATTGCCCTCGATGGCCGTGGTTGCTTGCGCGCCTTTACGTATGGAAACCTGCTTCAGTTCACGCATGACCGCGGGGCCGAGCGGTAGTGTTGTGAGGGCATGAATCAACGCTTGGCATTGACCTAACTGATAGATCGTTTCCTCAGATAAATCCCAATGGCGACGGAATCGAAGGTGGTCAAATGGCATTTTGAATGTTCCCGTGTTGCTTCCGTGGAGTGGACAGTGTTTTTATCATATTTTGTTTAAATATTCCGCTAAAAAAAAGTGTAAAAAATTATAGGTTTTTCCATATCACATTATTTTATTATTATAATACAGTAAGTTATATTTGTTCTCGGTCAAATTTCATTGCAAACATACGTTTAAGAATTGTTAAAATTCCAGAAACAAATCCTCCATTTTTCGTTATTTATACGGATCCGCCGCGTCGCGCAGGCCGTCGCCGAAGAAGTTGAAGGCGAGGATGACGATGATCACCGGCGCGACCGGCAGGATTAGCCACGGGTATAGCGCGACCACGTTCATGTTTTGCGCTTCGTTCAGCAGCACGCCCCAACTCTTGACCGGCGGGCGCAGGCCGAGGCCGAGGAAGGATAGCGCGGTCTCGCCGAGGATCATGCCAGGGATCGACAGCGTCGCCGAGGCGATGATGTGGCTGGCGAAGCCGGGCAGCAGATGGCGGTGGATGATGCGTCCGGGCTTGGCGCCCATCAGCCGCGCGGCGGCGCAGTAGTCTTCTTCGCGCAGCGCCAGCAATTTCGAGCGCACCGCGCGCGCCAGTCCAGTCCAGTCGAGCAGCGCGAGGATTAAGGTGATGCCGAAGAACACCAGGATCGGACTCCAGCGCACCGGCAGCACCGCCGACAACGCCATCCACAGCGGCAACTCCGGGAACGATCTCAGGATTTCGATCAGGCGTTGGATAGTCGAGTCGATCCAGCCGCCGTAATAGCCGGCGAGCCCGCCGAGCAGCAGCCCGAGGAACAGACTCGCGGCGACGCCGACCAGCCCGATCAGCAGCGAGATGCGCGCGCCATAGACGATGCGCGAGAACATGTCGCGGCCGAGGCGGTCGGTGCCGAGCAGGAACACGCTGCCGCCGGCGGCCGGGCAGAAGAAGTGGAAGTCCATCGCGACCTTGCCCCACAAGCGATAGGCGTCGCCGCGGCAGAGGAAGCGGATCGGCTGCACCTTGTCCGGGTTGGCGATGTATTCGCGCCGCAGGTTGTCGAGGTTGAGTTCATAGTCGTAGCCATACACGAACGGGCCGATCCATTCGCCGCGGTGGAACAGATGCACCGCTTGCGGCGGCGCGTAGATGTGCGCGGTGTCGCGCGCGTGCAAGTTGTATGGCGCGATGAACTCGGACACCAAGGTTGACGCATACAACGCCATCAGGATGAAGCCGCAGGCGACCGCGACTTTGTGGCGCTTGAGTTTCCACCACATCAACTGCCGCCGCGAGGCGAAGAAATACTTCTCCTGATCGGCGCTCAGCGCCGCCGCCGAATGCGGATCGAAGTCCGCGGTGGAAGTGTAATGCTCGTTCATCGGATTATGATTGCGCGGGTGCGTTGCAGGCGCCGGTTTTCGCAATCATGATTCCAGCAACGGCGATAACAGCAATTCCGACCAAGTCCAAGAACGCCGGCGCCTCGGACAAAATCACCCAGCCCCACAGCAAGCTGAATAACACATAGCAATAATCCACCGTCGCGATCGTTGCCGCCGGTCCGTTTTGATACGCGACCACCACCGCGATCGCGCTGATTAACTGTGCGGCCGCCAGCACCAGCATCGTTCCCCATTGCGAATAGGTCAGCGATTGCCATGCGCCGAAGTAGAACAGGTCTTCGGCGGCGAAATCGGGTTGGATGATTTGGATGCCGGCGCAGCCGACCGCGCCGAAAATCATCAGCGCGGTGTTTTGCCACAACGCCACCAGTTTGGAGTTTTCGTTGGTCAGTTTGGTGTTGGTGATCAACATCGACAACGCATAGAAGATTGCCGCGGCGATCGAGAACAGGATGAAGATGTTGAAGTTTCCATGGGTTGGGCGGACGATTAAAAGCACGCCGACGAACGCCAAGCCGATGGCGGTCCACGATTTCCCGCGCGCCGGCGCACCGCCGAACAGAGGCATCAGCAGTAAAACGAATATGGGATAGGTGTAAATCACCGCCGCCACCAACGCGAAGTTCATCCGCGCCAATCCGATATACGCGCACAGCAGGAACATCGCCAAGGTGAAGCTTCGAACCACCACCCAAAAAATCGAACATGGACGGAATGCAAAACCACCGACCGCTGATTTACCGGCGGCGCATAGGATGATCGCGCAAAGTCCGACGACGATCAGCAGCGAGCGCAGGAAAATCAGTTGCCACAGCGAGACTTCGCTGCCCAAGAACTTGACCATTGCGTCGCCGAACGAAATGGTGAAGCCGGACAGCAGCACCGCCCCGATTGCAAGATTGATTCGGCTGATCATCGCATCACTTTTCCTTGCAGGCGGATGCGCGGGTCGAGCCACGCCAGCAGCAGGTCGGAGACCAGCATGCCGACCACCGTCAGCATCGCCAGGAACACCAGGAAAGTGCCGGCGAGATACATGTCCTGGCTTTGCAGCGCGGCCAGCAGCATCGGTCCGGTGGTCGGCAGCGACAGCACGATGGCGACGATCTCGGCGCCGGAGATGACGCTCGGCAGCAAACTGCCGATGTCGGCGATGAAGAAGTTCAGCGCGACGCGCAACGGATATTTGGTCAGCAACTTGAACGGCGGCAGTCCTTTCGCCTTGCCGGTCAGGACATACTGCTTCTCGAGTTCGTCGAGCAAGTTGGCGCGCAGCCGACGGATCATGCCGGCGGTGCCGGAGGTGCCGATCACGATCACCGGAATCCACAAGTGCTCGAGCACCGACTTGAACTTGTCCCAACTCCACGGCTGATCGAGGTATTGCGGATCCATCAGTCCGCCGATCGATGTGCCGAACCAGATGTTGGCGAAATACAGCATCACCAGCGCGAGCAGGAAGTTCGGCGTCGCCAGCCCGATGAAGCCGAGCAGCGTCAGCCCGTAGTCGCCCCAGCTGTATTGATGCGTCGCCGAGTACATGCCGATCGGAAACGCCAGCGCCCAAGTGAACAAGATGGTGATCATCGACACGATGATGGTCAGCCACATGCGATCGCCGACCACTTCGCGCACCGGCAAGTCGTGCTCGAACGAATAGCCCCAGTCGCCGTGGAGGAACCCGCTCGCCCAGTTGTAGTACTGCGTGATGAACGGCTGATCGAGTCCGTACTGACGACGCAGGAACTCGATCTTCTCGCGATCGACCGACTCGCCCTGGCTCTCCAGTTCGGCGATATAGGTCTCGAGATAATCGCCGGGCGGCAGTTGGATGATGACGAAGATGATGAAACTAATCACCACCAACGTCGGCGCCATCACGGCGATTCGTTTTAGGACGTATTGGAACATCGGCGCGGATTGTAGCAGAGGAGGAGGCGGTTTCGGTTTGACAAGTCGGCGTGCGATCTGCTATAGATTCGCGCAGTCGAAACCCAGCGGAGTCGTTGCATGAAAGCCAGTCGCGCAAGCCTATTGTTCGCAATCGCCGTGTTCGTGTCGGGCGTTGTGCCGGTCGAAGCCGAGCATCGCACCAGGCAGCAGGACTTGGACGCGATCGAAAGACTATGGAAGGGTTGCGGATTTTACCGCAATGTGCGGATGTGGCCGAGCGAGCGGGCGATTCTGGATGTGTCGGGGACGCGCGCGCGCCCGGGAATCGATTTCGACGCGAGCATTCATATCCATGCATTGGATCGGGTGCAATACCTCGGCGACGCCGAAGGCCATGGGCTGCGATTCATATGCCGCGCCGGGCATGGCACTTGCATCGAGACCGTCGCCGACGGCGTGCATGATTCGTTCGGGCGACGACAATACGAGCGGAATGGACGCTACGTTTCCCATGTCGGGCAACTGGACTTTTATTTCGTCGAGCGCACGCCGGAAGGAGAACTCAGCACCAATGACGAGTGCCCGTATCTTACCCGCGGCAAACTCCACAGCGCATTCGCGCATGTGCTTCGCCACCACTTCAAACCACCCGCGCGACCCAAGCCGCCAAAGCAACCAAAGCAGTCCAAGCAACCGTAAAGTTCCGCGTTTCGCCGTCGCGCGAAACCGCTATCGTCGCTTAGCGCCGCTTATCGCGAGAGCCAGAAAGTGTCGGGCCGATGCACGCCGAAATACGCGGTCGGCAGCCAGCCCCAAGTCGCGGTTTGCGGGACGTTGCGCAGGCGGTTGCTGACTACGATTGGTTGCGGCACGCCGTTGATCAAGCCGATGGTGAACACTTCCTCGCGGTGGATCGCGAGCATTCGTCGCCAGATTGTTTCGCGCAGCAAAGCGGTCGGCGCGTTGCTCCAGCGTTGATATAGATCGAGCAACTCGGCGGCCGCGGCCAAGTCGGGCGGTTCGCCGACTTTGCGCGACGACTCGAAGTACTGCCCCCACTTCGGCCATTGCAACTGCGTCTGGCTGGTCGGCGCGAACTCCTGCGGGCTCATGCCGGCGGTCGGCAGGCCGTTGTCGATGCCGCCCCACATCGCCATCATCGCTTCGCCGGAGAACACCCGCTCGCGGAACACTTCGCGCTGCGACGGCTTGGTGTGCAACTTGATGCCGAGTTTGCGCCAACTGTCGCCGATGAGTTCCAGGATGTCGGTCTCCTCGGTGCTCTCGCCGGCGGTGTGCAGCACGATCTCGAGCGTCTCGCCGTTGCGCATCCGCCGTAGACCGTTCTCGCTGCGCTCGGTCAGACCGATGTCGTCGAGCAAGCGATTGGCCGCGGCCAAGTCGTATCGAATCCACTCGTCGCGCGCGTCGGCGTCAGCGTCAGCGTCGGCATCGAACAGCGGCGACTCCGGCAGCACCGTGTTGTTCGATTCGTTCGCCAAGCCGAAGTAGATCACTTGGTTGATCTCGAAGCGATTGATGCCGAGCGACAGCGCGCGGCGAAATCGCCGGTCGCGCGCAAGGTCTCGCCAAGTCGGGTCGTTGTGATTCAGATTCGGATAGAGCGCGAGTTGCGAGCCGCCACCGCCGCGCCACAAGCGCACCGAAAAATCGTTGCGCGACTCGCCCGCCTTGAGGAAGGTGTAGTTGTCGAGGCGGATGTATCGCCCTTGCAGATCCGACTCCCCGGCGGCGGTCTTGGCCGCGACCAAACTGGAACTGGCGATGTGGATCGCGACCTCGTCGAGATACGGCAACTGCCGCCCTTGGGTGTCGACGCGGTGATAGTACGGGTTGCGCTTGAACACGAATCGCTCGGCCGGCGGCGCGGTCGAATTGACCCACGGCTGCAGCACCGGCAACTCGGGATTGTCGTTCTTGTATGGATGATTCTTGCGGTGATGCAGCCCGGCCCAGTTGCGCGCGCCGGCGTCGGCGACCATCGCCGCGAGTCGATCGGGCGCGGCGTGGTCGGCGTGGAACTGCTTGAGGTAATGCCCCGGCGCATACAAGAACAACGGCCGCGGCGCCGCCAGCGCCGGCAGGAAATGCGGGTTGGCCTTCGACCAGGTATAGCGCACGGTGGCCGCGTCGATGAACTCCACGCGCGGCGCCTCGCCGTCCACCAGCAACTGCTTCGGCAAGCCGAACGGATACAAGTCCTCGTTGTTGACGATGTCGTTCCAGTAATAGCGGAACGCCTCGGCGGTGAACGGCGCGCCGTCCGACCAGCGATGGCCGCGGCGCAAGTGGAAGGTGAACTGGCGCTGCTCCTTGGCTTCATAGCGCGCGAGAATATCGGCGGCGAGATTGAGGTCGCGGTCGTAGCCGATCAGCCGCGCGTAGCCGTACACCATCATCATGCGAATGTCCTTGCTCTTGCCCATCAGCAGCCGCAACGTGCCGCCGTATTCGCCGATGCGCGTGCGTTCGTTTTCGTTTTCGCTTTCGCTTTCACTGCGCGCGTCGAACTCGACCACCGACGGCGTGGTCGGCAGTCGCTGCGCGGTCGGCGGCAACGCGCCGGCGGCGACGCGCGCGGCCAAATAGGGCGGCTCTATGTAAGTTTGCGCGATGCTCGGCGACGCCATCGCCGCCAACGCCATCGCCAACGGCGCGAGCAGCGCGCGGCGGAATCTTGCGCGGTGAATCATATGCGGCGAATCATGCGCGCGCGGCGAGCGAAATCGGATCGCTCGCCACGCGCAACAGATGGCCCGGGGCGATCTCGAAAAACCGGCACGAATGCT